>NZ_JBIUWM010000028.1:0-75022 GCF_044743445.1 Pseudomonas sp. NPDC087615
CGGCTTCAAAAGCCTGAAAGAAGGCCAACAGGTTTCTTTCATCGCTACCCGCGGTCAGAAAGGCATGCAAGCTGAAGAAGTACAAGTTATCTAACTTGTAGCTTCTTTAGAAAAGAGCCCCGCCCTTAAAAGCGGGGCTTTTTTGTGGGCGCTTGTTTTTCAGGCGCAAAAAAAAGATCGCAGTCTGCGGCAACTCCTACGTTGATTCTTTGTAGGCGCCGCCGCAGGCTGCGATCTTTTGCTTTTACCCTACCAGGCCACGCCAAAGCCTGCGGTGTAACGTGTCTTGCTCAAATCGGCATCATCGGTACCGCTGATGATGTCGCGCTCAGCCTTGAGATTCAGCGAAGCCCAGTCGGTAACCTTGTAGCGCAGCCCCATTTCGGCATCCAGCGCGTAATCCGCCACACCGGACAACGGCTTGCCGACCTCACCGTTAGTGAAGAACTCGACCTTCTTGCCTATCAGGTAGCGGTTGTAGTCCCACTTCATCGCGACGGAGTAAAAGTTGTCCTTGCTGCCATCGCTGTATTCATAGTCCGTTCGGTTCAACAGCGAGCCGAGCGAGAACGCACCCAATTCGTCATCCCAGAACTGGTAGCCGGGGCCGGTACCCACGACTCGCTGACGTGACAACTCCTCAACGTGATCGCGTTTGTAGTTCAGGCGCCCCTGCCAGAACCACTGATCGGTCAAGAACCGGTCGAGTGCATACTCGGCGCGCCAGTTGTCGGTGGTGGTCACGTCATTCTGCACTTCGCGGTTGTATTCGCCTTCAGCGGTATGACGCCAGCGCCCATGACGCGCAGAGGTCTTGAAGCCGATGTCGTAATCATCAGTGTCCTTTTCGGCGCGCTGATAATCGAGTGCCAGGTCGACATTACCCTTCCACACCAGATCCTCAACCACCGGCTTGGGCTTGAGAATTTGCTGAATGCTCGCCAGCTCCACGGTTTTCGGCGCTTCGCCGTTAGCCAACGTGACCTTTCCGTCGCCTGCAGCGGTCAGCGATTTGGCTTTCTCACCGTTATAGGCGTCCTGTTTGACCAGCAACTCCTGGTCACTTTCCAGGGTCTTGACCTCTTTCCAGTTGATCGAGACCGCGCCAGCGTACTGGGTCTGAACCAACAGCTTACCGCCATCGAACAGGGTGATTTTACCGCTCAACTTGTCGCCGTTCTTCATCCAGACGGTGTCGGCAAGCAGGGGCGTGGACGCACTGAAAACAGCAAGGCACAGCAAGGTTCTGGAAAACATAAGCGAATCGAGGGCTCAAGTTTGCGAAAAAGTTCGGCATTATCCGTAGGAATAAGACCCTGACAAGGACTGACCGGACTATTTCTATTGAGTTCATTTCTCAACTGCACGGTCTGCGTTTACCCTTGAAAATATCGAACGAACACATTCAGGAACCGCGTACGTGACAGACCTGATTCACGAAAACGAGAGCGAAGCGCAAATCCGACGCACGGCGCTCTACTCGACCCTCGCCCAAGTGCCCGAGGGCAAGGTCGTCAGCTATGGTCAATTGGCTGACCTTGCCGGGCTGGGGCGTGCCGCGCGCTGGGTCGGACGCACCCTGAGTCAATTGCCCGGCGACACCAAACTGCCCTGGCACCGCGTATTGGGCGCCGGCGGTCGGATCAGCCTGCCGGCAGGCAGCCCATCGGGCGATGAACAACGTGCGCGTTTGCGTATGGAAGGCATCACCATCCTGAACAATCGCGTGGATATTCAGCGCCATGGCTGGCGTCCGGTAGAGCACAGCGGTTAGAGTGCGCGCTTTGTTTTCGCAATCTTGAGGCAGACTTCAGCCCATGCCCCGTAAAACCTGGCGCGCCGCGCTCGCCGCCTATGCCAGTCCTTCGACACTCGTGCTGTTGCTGCTGGGTTTCGCCGCCGGCCTGCCGTACATGCTGGTGTTTTCAACGCTTTCCGTCTGGCTGCGTGAGGCCGGTGTTGCCCGTGAAACTATTGGTTACGCGAGCCTGATCGGCCTGGCCTATGCGTTCAAATGGGTCTGGTCACCGCTGCTCGACCAATGGCGCCTGCCCTTGCTGGGCAAGCTTGGCCGTCGCCGTTCGTGGCTCGTGCTCTCGCAAGTGCTGGTGATTCTGGGCCTGATCGGCATGGGTTTCTGCGATCCGCAGAAGCATCTGTCCTGGCTGATCGCCATCGCCGTTGTTGTCGCCTTCGCCTCCGCCACCCAAGACATCGCGGTGGATGCCTATCGCCTGGAAATCGCCGACGACAGCCGCCAGGCCGCACTGGCCGCCAGTTATATGTCTGGCTATCGCGTCGCCGCCCTGCTGGCGACCGCTGGCGCATTGTTTTTCGCCGAAGGCTTTGGCTCCACCGGTTTCAACTACAAACATTCGGCATGGGCTGGCACGTATGCGCTGTTCGGCGCGCTGATGATTCCCGCACTGCTCACGACCCTGTTCATGCGCGAGCCGCCAGTGCCGCTGCGCACCCAATTGCAGGCCGGCCGCTACACCTTCATGCACCAATTGATGTCGGTATTCGTACTGATCATCTTGTTGGTGTCCGTGCCGGCGATGTTCACTCAGTTGTACAACACCGATTTCGCCAGCGTGCTGTTTGAAGGCGCCAGCCCGCTGGACCTGCTGCTCGAAGACCGCGCTTTCCTGCGCGCCATTCTCTACACCTTGCTCACCTGGATGTGCCTGTCGGCCATGGGGCGCCGTGGGCTTGCGCCCGTACTGACGCCAGTCAACGACTTCATTCTGCGCTACCGCTGGCAAGCCCTGTTGTTGCTCGGACTGATCGCTACCTATCGGATGTCCGACACGGTCATGGGCGTGATGGCCAACGTGTTCTACATCGACCAGGGTTTCACCAAAGATCAAATCGCCAGCGTCAGCAAGATTTTCGGCCTGATCATGACCCTCGTGGGTGCGGGCATGGGCGGCCTGCTGATCGTACGCTTCGGGATTCTGCCGATCCTGTTTATCGGTGGCGCGGCCTCGGCGGGCACCAACCTGCTGTTCCTGATGCTGGCCGACATGGGCCCGAACCTGAAGATGCTGGTGGTGACCATTTCCCTCGACAACTTCAGCTCGGGCCTTGCAACTTCGGCGTTTGTTGCGTACCTGTCGAGCCTGACCAACCTGAAGTTTTCCGCAACGCAATACGCCCTGCTCAGCTCAATCATGCTCCTGTTGCCGCGCCTCATTGGTGGTTATTCCGGGGTCATGGTGGAGAAGTTCGGTTATCACAACTTCTTCCTCATCACCGCACTGCTCGGCGTACCGACACTGGTGCTGATCGCCCTGCACTGGTTTCAGGAAAGCCGCCGCGAAGGCCCGACACCGACGCCGGAGCCCGTACCGACGCCGGTTGCGGAAGAATCGTAAGACGTTTCGCCAACGGCGGGAGGAATCCGGCCGTTACCCCAGTGCGCTGACCACACTTCTGTACGTCAGCAAAACTCGCCGGTACACTGCTCCGTCATTTCCAGTCATAGCAACCGACAACGGCCAACCATGCGCACCAGTCAATTTTTGCTCGCCACACAGAAAGAAACGCCTTCCGATGCGGTTGTGATCAGCCATCAGCTGATGCTGCGCGCCGGCATGATCCGCAAACTCGCCTCGGGCCTGTACACCTGGCTGCCCATGGGCCTGCGGGTTATGCGCAAGGTTGAAGCCATCGTTCGCGAAGAAATGAACGCTGCCGGCTCTCTGGAAGTGTTGATGCCGAGCACCCAACCGGCCGAGCTGTGGCAGGAATCGGGGCGCTGGGAAGAATACGGCCCTGAGTTGCTGCGCATCAAAGACCGCCACGGTCGCGACTTCTGCGCGGGCCCGACCCACGAAGAAGTGATCACCGATCTGATGCGCAACGAGCTGAGCAGCTACAAACAGCTGCCCATCAACCTGTACCAGATCCAGACCAAATTCCGTGACGAAATCCGCCCACGCTTTGGTTTGATGCGCGGCCGCGAATTCATCATGAAAGACGCCTACTCGTTCCACGCCGATCAGGCTTCGCTGCAGGCCACTTATGACCGCATGCATCAGGCGTACTGCAACGTGTTCACGCGTCTGGGCCTGAAGTTCCGCCCTGTTGAGGCTGACAACGGCTCGATCGGCGGCGCCGGTTCCCACGAGTTCCACGTACTGGCCGAGTCCGGCGAAGACGACATCGCCTTCAGCAATGGCTCCGACTATGCGGCGAACATCGAGAAAGCCGAAGCGGTGCCACGGGAAACTTCCCGCCCTGCACCGGCTGAAGAGCTGCGCTTGGTGGACACCCCGGACACCAAGACCATTGCTGCACTGGTGGAAAAATTCAATCTGCCGATTGAAAAGACCATCAAGACCCTGATCGTGCGCGCTGAAGAAGAAGGCAAGCTGATCGCACTGGTGATTCGTGGCGACCACGAACTCAACGAGATCAAAGCCGCCCAGCAACCTGGCGTTGCCAGCCCGCTGGTCATGGCGACCGACTCCGAACTGCGTGACGCCATTGGCGCCGGCGCCGGTTCCCTCGGCCCGTTGAACCTGCCGCTGCCAATCATCATCGACCGCTCGGTCGAACTGATGAGCGACTTCGGTATCGGCGCGAACATCGACGACAAGCACTACTTCGGCGTGAACTGGGAGCGTGACCTGCCGGTTCCGACCGTGGCTGACCTGCGCAACGTGGTGGCCGGCGACCCGAGCCCGGACGGCAAAGGCACGCTGGAAATCATGCGCGGCATCGAAGTCGGACACATCTTCCAGCTGGGCAACAAGTACAGCAAAGCGATGAAGTGCGAAGTGCTGGGCGAAAACGGCAAGCCAGTGACCCTGGAAATGGGTTGCTACGGTATTGGCGTGTCCCGCGTGGTGGCTGCCGCCATCGAGCAGAACAACGATGCAAACGGCATCATCTGGAGCGACACCCTGGCGCCGTTCCAGATCGCGCTGGTGCCGCTGCGTTATGAAACCGAACAGGTTCGCGAAGCCACCGACAAGCTGTACGCGGAACTGACTGCGGCCGGTTTCGAAGTGCTGCTGGACGATCGCGACAAGAAAACCAGCCCGGGCATCAAGTTCGCGGACATGGAACTGATCGGCATTCCACACCGCATCGTGGTCAGCGACCGCGGCCTCGCCGAAGGCAACCTGGAATACAAGAGCCGGACCGAAGGCGAGGCGCAAGCGCTGCCGGTGGCTGACGTATTGTCCTTCCTTCAGGCCCGTATCCGCCGCTGAAACCAGATAGAGACGTCATGTTCAAGCGAAACACCTTAGGCCTCGGTGGCACCGCCCTGTGCGGTGCCCTGCTGGTCAGCGGCTGTGCCAATCACATGTCACAACGCAGCGAGCACGAAGAGCGGGTCGAGCGCAAATTGCTCGATCACAGCCTGCAGATCGATGTCGGTGAGCCTAAGGTGCTTGAGCTGCCGCAGCGACGCGTGAAGATCAACGAGCAGAAAACGTTCGAAGTCACCGAGTTCGACGTCACCCGTCGTTACGATCGCTATACGCCTTACCAGCCCTGGCGGGAAATCTACGAGATCCCGTTGGGGGCAGTGGCGGTGGTCGGTGGCGTCGGCGCGAACGTGGTCAACGTATTCGCGCTCGGTAACTTGCCAGACAGCGTGACCAAGGACTGGCTCAGCTACGGCTTCGCCGGGCTCAACCCGTTCATGAACGTGCAGTCCAACGGTCGTGCGCAACAGAACCTGGCCGGCATCGATGAAGTCCAACGTGACAAACGTACGGAGTATTCGAGCCTGCCGTGGAGCGAGCGCTCGGTACAAGTCAAGGCTGGCAAACAGACTTTCGACATGACCACCGACCGCAACGGCGTGCTGCGTCTCAACCTGCTGGACAGTCCGTTTGCCGAAAATGACCTCAATCATGTCGGCAAATTGCAGATCAGCGTCGAAGACGCCAAGGATGACGTGCACTCTGACTCATCCCTGGTGATCAGCAGCCACCTGCGTGGCAAGTTGCTGGAAGCGCACGGGCTGATTTACGACGACCTTGAAGATGACGAAGTGAGCCAGTGGGTGCACCGAGTCAAACGTCTGTCGGAACTGGGCCTGGAAGAAGAAGCCAGCGAACTGGAACAAAGCCTGATCGAACTGACGCGTAACGATCCCGAGTTGCAGGCTGAGTTTCTCAAGTCCTTGACCAAGGATGCGGGACGCCTGGTGGCGGATCCAGGAGCCAATTAAAAGCTGAAAGCCTCGCGGGCAAGCCCACCCCCACATTGGATCTGTGTCTTGCACAAATCCCCTGTGGGAGCGGGGTTGCCCGCGAAGGCCGACCGATATTCATCGCAAAACTACCGCTCAAACAACTCCATCTGCTCAAACCCGCCACGCAAATCCTCAAGCCTCACGCCAACCCCCAGCAAACGTACCGGTTTGCCACCCCGATTGAACGCCTGCGTGAGCATCAACTGATAACTGCCAAGATCCCGCCCTGCCCCGGCCTGCTCCAGCGTGGTCTGGGTAAAGTCGTGGAATTTCACTTTGACGAACGGTTTGCCCGGCCGATAACTGCTATCGATTCGCGCCATGCGGGTTTTCAGGGTTTCCAGAAGCTCTGGCAGCTTGTCCAGGCAACTGCGCAGATCCGGCAGGTCAACATCGTAGGTATTTTCCACGCTGATCGACTGACGGCGACTGTCATTGTGGACCAGTCGGTCATCGATCCCACGGGCAAGACTCCAAAGTCGCTCGCCAAAACTGCCGAACTCGCGCACCAGCGCCAGCTTGTCCCACTCGCGCAACTGCATACAGTCGACGATGCCGAACTTGCCCAGCTTGTCGGCGGTGACCTTGCCGACACCGTGCAATTTGCTTACAGGCAAGCCGCTGACAAAATCTTCGACCTGGTCCGGCGTAATCACAAACAACCCGTTGGGCTTTTTCCAGTCACTGGCGATCTTCGCCAGAAACTTGTTCGGCGCCACGCCTGCTGAAACAGTGATGTGCAATTGATTGGAGACGCGGCGGCGAATGTCTTGGGCAATGCGCGTGGCACTGCCGCCCAAATGCGCACTGTCCGACACATCAAGGTAGGCCTCATCCAGAGACAGCGGCTCGATCAGGTCGGTGTAATCGGCAAAGATTGTGTGAATTTCCTTTGAAGCTTCTCGATAGGCGTCCATACGCGGCTTGACGATGGTCAGGTCCGGGCACAGCTTCAGGGCATGCCCCGAGGACATGGCCGAGCGCACACCATAGGCACGCGCCTCGTAATTACAGGTGGCAATCACCCCGCGCCGATCTGCCGACCCGCCCACCGCCAACGGTTTGCCGGCCAAGCGCGGGTCATCGCGCATCTCGATGGCAGCGTAGAAACAGTCACAGTCGACGTGGATGATTTTTCGCTGAGTCATGTCAGAAAAGGAAACGTGGCGAGCCGGATCGGCAGTATCTCACTGAGAACTGTATATAGCACCAGTGGTCTGAATGTTCTTTTCCATCTGTAGGAAAAGCCCTATGAATTTATTTTCTCAATCGAAAATAGACAACCAATAGAGCCGAAAGCCTTGCCCCACCTGACCTGTAGCGTGTTCAAACAACCAAAAAAAACGCTAACCAATTGAACCTCAACAGTTTTTATCCGGATTGAAGGTTGACAGCCCAGCGATCCTCTGTAGAATGCCGACACACAGACGCGGGATGGAGCAGTCTGGTAGCTCGTCGGGCTCATAACCCGAAGGTCGTCGGTTCAAATCCGGCTCCCGCAACCAAACATCAAAAAAGGCTACTCGAAAGAGTGGCCTTTTTTGTATCTGTGGAAAAAGTCCTTTCGCAACAATGATCTGTCACAGTGCAGTGAATCGTCCAGGATCATCAGGCCCACCGAGTTGCGACTATGCTTGAGTCGCGAACAAGACGTCTGCCATCCATGACTGCCCTCGCCGATACCCGGTGAGAGGCGTAGTATTTTGTGATTATTTTTTTCTACAGGGATTGGTAACTTGGCTGGATACCTCCATCCTGTCGCGCACAATCCAAGAGGTGATTGATGCGCGCCAACTCGTCTGATCCACAAGACACCGTCACAGCGGAACACCCGATCAAACCTGAGCGTCTGCGCTTGCTGGATCGGTTAAGCAAATACCGGCAACCGATTGGCCTGGCGGTCACGTTGCTGTTGTTTACCATTGCGCTGATTGCCTGTCGTCATCTGCTCGCCGAGCTCGATCTCGATGCCTTGCATGACTCGATTCTTGCCGTGCCCACACCCGCCCTCCTCGGTGCATTCGCCGCGACCGTGGTCGGCTTTATTATTCTGCTGGGTTACGAATGGTCGGCCAGTCGCTATGCCGGCGTGACATTGCCACCGCGCACACTGGCGCTCGGCGGTTTCACCGCGTTTGCGATTGGCAATGCCATCGGCCTGTCGATGCTGTCCGGCGGTTCGGTTCGCTATCGTTTATATGCACGACTGGGCCTGGGGGCGTCGGAAGTCGCGCACATGACCTTGTTCGCCAGCCTGTCGCTCGGCTGCGCCCTGCCCCCGCTGGCGGCTCTGGCGACCCTGAGCGATCTGCCCGCCGCCTCTCAGGCACTGGGCTTGTCCGAGGGACTGCTTGGTACGATCGCTGTGACTGTGCTGCTGCTCGGCGCAATCCTGATGATCGGCATCTATCGCCGGCGCCTGCCGGAACAACCTTATCGTGACAACCTGCTGGTCAAGGCCGGGCGCCGCACCTTGCGCCTGCCGGGTCGCCGCCTGACTTTCCTGCAACTGGTGATCACCGCCCTCGACGTCGCCGCTGCAGCGACTGTCCTGTATCTGTTACTGCCCGAAAGCCCGCCGTTTGGCGCGTTCCTGCTGGTGTACCTGCTGGCGCTGGCCGCTGGCGTACTCAGCCATGTGCCAGGCGGTGTCGGCGTGTTCGAAGCGATCCTGCTCGCCGCGTTTGCCGACAAACTCGGTGCCGCGCCACTGGCCGCTGCGTTGCTGCTCTATCGCCTGATCTACGTGGTGTTGCCGCTGCTGGTCGCCTGCGTATTGCTGTTGATCAATGAAGGCCAGCGCCTGTTCCAGACCCAGACCATGCGCGCGGCGTCCGGTCTGGCGGCGCCGATTCTGGCGGTGCTGGTGTTTCTGTCCGGCGTGGTGCTGCTGTTCTCCGGTGCCACACCCGAGATCGACACACGCCTGGAGCACATCGGTTTCCTGATCCCCCATCGTTTGGTCGACGCTTCGCACTTCGGCGCCAGCCTGATCGGCGTGCTCTGTCTGATGCTGGCTCAGGGCCTGCGCCGTCGCCTCTCAGCCGCGTGGATGCTGACCACCATTCTGTTGCTTGTCGGTGCCCTGCTCTCGCTGCTCAAAGGCTTCGACTGGGAAGAAGCCACGCTGATGACACTCACTGCCGCGTTGCTGGGTGTGTTCCGTCGCTCGTTCTATCGCCCAAGCCGCCTGACCGAACTGCCGTTCTCGCCGCTGTATCTGGTGGCCAGCCTCTGTGTGCTGGGCGCGTCGACCTGGCTGCTGTTGTTCGCCTATCAAGACGTACCGTACAGCCATCAACTGTGGTGGCAGTTCACCCTCGACGCCGACGCACCACGCGGCCTGCGCTCGCTGCTCGGCGCGGCGGTGCTGTTGCTGGTGATCGCACTGACCTGGCTGCTGCGCACCGCGCGCCCGGTGATTAACCTACCAACGCCCGACGAGATCGATCGTGCGGCGAAGATTCTGATGGCGTCCTCGCAACCTGATGGCGGCCTCGCGCTGACCGGTGACAAGGCGTTGCTGTTCCACCCCAACGACGAAGCGTTCCTCATGTATGCCCGCCGTGGCCGCAGCCTCGTGGCGTTGTACGACCCCATCGGCCCCGGCCAGCAACGTGCCGAGATGATCTGGCAGTTCCGCGACCTGTGCGACATCCATCACGCCCGTCCTGTGTTCTATCAAGTGCGCGCGGAGAACCTGCCGTACTACATGGACATCGGCCTGACCGCGATCAAGCTTGGCGAAGAAGCCCGGGTCGACCTGCATCGCTTTGACCTGGAAGCCAAGGGCAAAGAGATGAAGGATCTGCGCTACACCTGGAACCGTGGCACCCGCGACGGTCTGTCGCTGGAAATCCACGAGCCGGGGCAAGCGCCGATGGATGAGCTCAAGGTGATTTCCGATGCCTGGCTGACCGGCAAGAATGTGCGCGAGAAAGGTTTCTCCCTCGGCCGTTTCAGCGACGATTATCTGAAGCATTTCCGCATTGCGGTGATTCGCTTCGAAGGTCGTCCGGTGGCGTTCGCCAATCTGCTTGAGACCTACAGCCATGACTTGGCCAGTCTCGACCTGATGCGCGCGCACCCGGAGGCTCCCAAGCTGACCATGGAATTCATGATGGTCGGCCTGATTCAACATTATAAGAGTCACGGATACGCGCGCTTCAGCCTGGGCATGGTGCCGTTGTCGGGGTTGCAACCTCGACGGGGTGCACCGCTGACCCAACGTCTGGGCTCGATGGTTTTCCGCCGTGGTGAGCAGTTGTACAACTTCCAAGGTTTGCGCCGCTTCAAAGACAAGTTCCAGCCTGACTGGGAACCCCGTTATATGGCCGTGCCCGCCGGACTCGATCCGCTGGTGGCGCTGGCTGATACTGCCGCCCTGATCGCGGGCGGCTTGACTGGATTGGTGAAACGCTGATGATTCAACGCTCCCTGAAGTACATCCTGGCCGCACTGATTGTGCTGGCCGTGATTGCCGGCGGCGGTTACTGGTACCTCAAACGTCCGGCACCGGAACCGACCCTCGAACAACTCACGCCCGCCGATGGCCCGGCCATGACCCGTGTGATTCCCGGCACCAAGCCGAAAGCTCAGGTGTTGGTGGCAGTCAATGACGACCAGAAGCTCAGTGAAAAGCAACTGACCACCCTGAGCCGCAGCGCTTCGGCGCAGATCGTTCAGGTGGTTCTGCCCCAGGACTGCCTGCTGCAAAGCCGCGCCCTGCAGACGGGTCTGCGCGAACTGAACGGCCCGGCCACTCTGGTCAGCGGCATCGGCCCTGGTGCGGTGCTGGCGTGGCGCTGGTTGTCCGAGCAGAAGGACGACAAGGCCCAAGCCGTATCGGTTGGCCTGGCGCTGGAAAAACCCGGCTGCACCCACCTGCTGCCAAAATCCGCTGCCCACGGCCACTGGCTGGTGGCATGGAACGACAACCCGGACGACACCAGCGCCGGTTTCGTGCGCGATCAACCGAACGCCGAAACCAGTATCAGCGACTACGACATCAACCTGCCGCAAGTGCTGAACAACGAACTGCGCAAAATCCTCGTCGGCGGCGACAAGGCCAACGGTGGTCTGGCGATCCCGGTGGTTGAAGTCCCGGCCGGCCAGGCCAAAGACACCGTCACCCTCTTCCTCTCCGGTGACGGCGGCTGGCGCGACCTTGACCGCGACGTAGCGGGTGAAATGGCCAAGATCGGCTACCCGGTGGTCGGCATCGACACCCTGCGCTACTACTGGCAGCACAAGAGCCCGGAGCAAAGCGCGCTGGACCTGACCGAACTGATGCAGCATTACCGGCAGAAATGGGGCACCAAACGCTTCATCCTCACCGGTTACTCGTTCGGTGCCGATGTCTTGCCGGCCATCTACAACCGCCTGCCTGAAACCGAGCAGCAGCGCGTCGATGCAATCATCCTGCTGGCCTTCGCCCGCACCGGCAGCTTCGAGATCGAAGTCGAAGGCTGGCTCGGCAACGCCGGCAAAGAAGCCGCCACCGGCCCGGAAATGGCCAAGCTGCCAGCGGCCAAGGTTGTGTGCATCTACGGTGAAGAAGAGGCCGACGAAAGCGGCTGCACCGACAAGACAGCCGTCGGTGAAGCGGTGAAACTGCCGGGTGGTCATCACTTCGACGAGAACTACCCGGCACTGGCCAAGCGTTTGGTGGATCTGATCGAGAAGCGTCAGAGCAAGGACTCGGTCGCCGAAGAGTAATCTGAGCCGCGCCCACAAAAAGCCCCCGCCGCCTTACGGTTGCGGGGGCTTCTTACATTTCAGCAAACACCAAAAATCCAATGTGGGTGCGGGTTTGCTCAAGAATACGGTGGATCAGCCAGCAGATTCGTAAACTGACAGACTGCTTTCGCGAGCAAGCCCGCGCCCACTGGGAATGATGTCTGACGTTTAGTTTCGTTTACGTCTGGTCTCGCAATATCGGATGACGCCGACAGACCTTGTAGGCAAACTCCGAATCGCGTGTTGCGGCGCCATGCCGCCCTGTCGTGCTGTTTTTTGACGGGATACTCTCCGGACGTCGCTGACCTATTCAGCGATCGGGTGTGGTAACCCGGCGAAACCAGCGCAACAGCGCGTCCATCACGTTATGGCAGCTGTGCGTGGGACGCCTGCGGGCGTACCGGTTTCCTTGGTTCCCGGTTTACCACCCTGCGTACAGCTGCCTCCCTTTCGCGTGGTAACGAAAGTCGTGGCACTTCGAACCAAGGAGCAACACGATGAGCGAAACTGACCCGAACGGACCAGCACACGTTAAAACCATCGGCTTCACCCCCTTCCTCTACAAATCGGATCAAGCGTTTTTCAACGTTCGCTCCGGCATCCCGATCATCGATGCCTTGTCCCAATCCTCCGACCTGCTGTACCTCGCCAAATCCTTCGCAAAAGACGCTGCCTGCACCAAAGACACCGACCGCCACGCCTGGGCCGCGCATTACCTGACGATGATGGGCAAGGCTCTGATTGACGACGTGATACAAGCGCTGATCCCACGACCTACGCGGACAAAGAGCGAGTCTGAAGAAGATTTACCTGAAAGCCTGTAAAGGCAAACCGAGACCAAAAAGCCCCCGCCAGCCGCAAGGCTGACGGGGGCTTTTCAATGGAGCGAGGCTTACATCTCGACCTGCGTCCCCAACTCAATCACCCGGTTCAGCGGCAGATTGAAGAAGCGCAAATTGCCGTTGGCATTCTTCAACATGAACGCGAACAACGCCTCGCGCCAACGCGCCATGCCTTCGAGTTTCGAGGCAATCACCGTTTCACGGCTGAGGAAGTAAGTGGTGCGCATCGGGCTGAAATCCAGCTCGTCCAGATGACACAACTTCAGCGCTTGCGGCACGTCCGGCTCGTCGGTGAAGCCGAAGTGCAGGATCACCCGGAAGAAGCCTTCTCCGTAGGCATCCACTTCGAAACGCCGTTGCGGCGGCACCCGCGGGATGTCTTCGTAGACCACGGTCAACAACACCACTTGCTCGTGCAGCACCTGGTTGTGCAGCAGGTTGTGTAACAGCGCGTGAGGCACGGCGTCGGGGCGCGCGGTGAGGAACACGGCGGTGCCCTGGACTCGATGCGGCGGTTGCACGCGAATGCTGCTGATGAAGATGGGCAGGGGCAAGGCGCCTTCGTCGAGACGCTCGACCAGCAATTGC
The DNA here is from genome assembly GCF_044743445.1 of Pseudomonas sp. NPDC087615. Taxonomy (NCBI): domain Bacteria; kingdom Pseudomonadati; phylum Pseudomonadota; class Gammaproteobacteria; order Pseudomonadales; family Pseudomonadaceae; genus Pseudomonas; species Pseudomonas sp. NPDC087615. The sequence goes on from NZ_JBIUWM010000028.1 coordinate 13,387, forward strand.
TTACCGCGCTTCCAGGTGGTCATCAGCACGAACAGCGCAATACCGGCAATCACCGGGAATGCACCGCCCTGGATGATCTTCGGCACGTTAGCGGCGAAATACAGACCGTCCACCAGCAAGAAGCCAATCAGTACCGGCACCGCGAGGATCGGTGGCCATTTCCACAGCAGCAGCATGACGGCCGACACCAGAATGGTGGTCATCAGCATGGTGCCTGTCACCGCCACGCCGTAAGCCGAGGCCAATGCGCCGGAGGATTCAAAGCCCAGCACCAGCAAGACCACGCCAACCATCAGCGACCAGTTCACAGCACCGATGTAAATTTGGCCCTGCTCGTCGCTGGAGGTGTGCTGGATGTACATGCGCGGGATGTAACCGAGCTGGATCGCCTGACGGGTCAGGGAGAACGCACCGGAAATCACCGCTTGCGAGGCGATCACAGTCGCCAAAGTCGACAGGCCGACCAACGGGATCAGCGCCCAGCTTGGTGCCAGCAGATAGAACGGGTTACGTGCCGCTTCCGGGTTTTCAAGCAGCAAGGCGCCTTGGCCAAAGTAATTGAGCACCAGCGCCGGCAGCACCAGCAGGAACCAGGCGCGGGCAATCGGCTTGCGGCCGAAGTGGCCCATGTCGGCATACAGCGCTTCAGCACCGGTCAGTGCCAGCACCACAGCGCCGAGAATCGCCACGCCCATGCCGGCATGCACCATGAAGAAACGCACGGCCCAGGCCGGGTTCAGCGCATGCAGCACCTCCGGCGTGTGGCTGATGCCGTAGACGCCAAGGGCGCCGAGCACCAGGAACCAGGTGACCATGATCGGCCCGAACAGAATGCCGATCCGCGCCGTGCCGTGACGCTGGATCAGGAACAACCCGACCAGCACCACCAGCGACAGCGGCACCACCCAATGGTCGATGCCTTCAAACGCCAGACCGACGCCTTCAATGGCCGACAGCACGGAAATCGCCGGCGTGATCATGCTGTCGCCGTAAAACAACGCCGCACCGATCAGCCCGCAAACCACCAGCAATGAACGCAACTTCTTGCGCTCACCCGCCGCACGCCGTGCCAGTGCAGTGAGCGCCATGATCCCGCCCTCCCCCTGGTTGTCGGCGCGCAGGACGAACATCATGTATTTGATCGACACGACCCAGATCAGCGACCAGAAGATCAACGACAGAATGCCCAGCACCCCGTCGTGGTTGACAGGCACACCGTAACCGCCGGAAAACACTTCTTTGAGGGTGTACAACGGGCTCGTGCCGATGTCGCCGTAAACCACCCCGACCGCCGCGACCAGCATGCCGATCGGCTTTGCCGTCGAATGCTCGGCGCCCGCCGCCTGACTACTTGCCTGCCCCATCCAACACTCCTGATTCCCAGACCGGCTTCTTCGAATGAAGCACTATGCTTTGTCGTGCAGCATGCGCTGTTTTACTTGCTGTTACAGACGATTTGTTGACTGTAAAAATTTGGCAAGGCCCAACGGCGCGAAGCATAGCGCAGCACTCGTCGTATTTCCCGGCATAAAGCTGGTCAAGTGCGTTGCACGCCGCTAGAATTGCGCACTTTTTGATCAGAGGCGCCATTCAAGCGCCCGTCTCTCGATTCCTGCGTCAGGCAATCGATGTCATAAAATACCGAGGTTAGACATGTCCACCACTCCTGCGCCGGCCAATCCAAAGGTTGGCTTTGTATCTCTGGGTTGCCCGAAAGCACTGGTCGACTCCGAGCGCATCCTGACCCAGCTGCGCATGGAAGGCTATGACGTGGTGTCCACCTATCAGGACGCCGACGTCGTGGTCGTCAACACCTGCGGTTTCATCGATTCGGCCAAGGCTGAATCTTTGGAAGTGATCGGCGAAGCGATCAAGGAAAACGGCAAGGTCATCGTCACCGGCTGCATGGGCGTGGAGGAAGGCAACATCCGCGACGTACACCCGAGCGTGCTGGCCGTGACCGGCCCGCAGCAGTACGAGCAAGTGGTCAACGCGGTGCACGAAGTCGTGCCACCGCGTAAGGATCACAACCCGCTGATCGATCTGGTGCCGCCGCAAGGCATCAAACTGACGCCGCGTCACTACGCCTATCTGAAGATTTCCGAAGGCTGCAACCACAGCTGCAGCTTCTGCATCATCCCCTCGATGCGCGGCAAACTGGTCAGTCGTCCGGTCGGTGATGTGCTGGACGAGGCCCAGCGCCTGGTCAAATCCGGCGTCAAAGAACTGCTGGTGATCTCGCAAGACACCAGCGCCTACGGCGTCGACGTGAAATACCGCACCGGGTTCTGGAACGGCGCGCCGGTGAAAACCCGCATGACCGAACTCTGCGAAGCCCTGAGCACACTCGGCGTCTGGGTCCGTCTGCACTACGTCTACCCGTACCCGCACGTTGACGAGCTGATCCCGTTGATGGCCGCTGGCAAGATCCTGCCGTACCTGGACATCCCGTTCCAGCACGCCAGCCCGAAAGTGCTGAAGTCGATGAAACGCCCGGCGTTCGAAGACAAGACCCTGGCACGCATCAAGAACTGGCGCGAAATCTGCCCGGACTTGATCATCCGTTCGACCTTCATCGTCGGCTTCCCGGGCGAAACCGAAGAAGACTTCCAGTACCTGCTGAACTGGCTGACCGAAGCCCAGCTCGACCGCGTCGGCTGCTTCCAGTACTCGCCGGTTGACGGCGCTCCGGCCAATGATCTGGATCTGGACGTGGTGCCTGACGACGTCAAACAAGACCGTTGGGAGCGCTTCATGGCGCATCAGCAAGCGATCAGCTCGGCGCGCCTGCAAATGCGCATCGGCCGTGAAATCGAAGTGCTGGTGGACGAAGTCGACGAACAAGGCGCCGTCGGCCGCTGCTTCTTTGACGCCCCGGAAATCGACGGCAACGTATTCATCGACAACGGCAGTAACCTCAAGCCGGGCGACAAGGTCTGGTGCAAAGTGACTGACGCTGACGAATACGATCTGTGGGCTGAACAGATCTAAGCATCACCCAGTACCTGTGGGAGCGAGCCTGCTCGCGAATGCGGTGGGTCACTTGCTGAAAATGTTGACTGAACCCACGCCTTCGCGAGCAGGCTCGCTCCCACAAAGGCAATAGTGTTGTATTGAAAAGCCCCGCTCTTTTTACGAGATGCGGGGCTTTTTTAGGTCTATCGTTTGTGGGGGAAGGACTCCCATCACACCTGACAAGAGGCTACCGGGCATGCGTCACCATTCGGTCATCCACACGCCGAAACTCAGCGACTATCAGGAACTGACCCGGGTCTGGGAGGCCTCGGTTCGCGCGACCCATGATTTTCTGCCGGACAGCTATATCGAACGGCTGCGCAATCTGGTGCTGACCCGCTACCTCGACGCGGTGATGCTGATCTGCACCAAGGATCGCGAGCAACGCATCACCGGTTTCGCCGGCGTTGCGGCGGGCAAGATCGAAATGCTGTTCATTGATCCCGACCATCGCGGCCAGGGTCTGGGCAAAAAACTGCTGAATTACGCCATGCAGCATTTGAACGCCGATGAACTCGACGTTAACGAACAGAACCCACAGGCGCTGGGGTTTTACTTCAAGCAAGGTTTTGAAGTCATCGGCCGCTCGGAAGTCGATGGCATGGGCCAGCCGTATCCTTTGCTGCATATGCGCTTGCGGCAGAACCCGCAGCGCTCGCAACACGGCTGATGCAACACAGAACGACCTGTGGGAACGGGCTTGCTCGCCAAAGCGGTGGATCAGCAGCCTTGGCGTGAACTGATACTGCGCACTCGTGAGCAAGCCCGCTCCCACCCTGAATTAACCGCCTGCAAATGGAACCGGGCTTAACCGGCGCCACACAGGTACAATGCCCACCCCTTTTTTGTTACGGCCCTGTCATGACTGACCCGATTCGCCTCTCCAAACGCCTCATCGAACTGGTGGGTTGCTCCCGCCGCGAGGCCGAGCTGTTCATTGAGGGCGGCTGGGTCACCGTGGACGGCGAAGTGATCGACGAGCCGCAATTCAAGGTCGGCGACCAGAAGGTCGAACTCGACAAGGACGCCAAGGCCACCGCGCCGGAGCCGGTGACCATCCTGCTCAACGTGCCGGCGGGCATGGATGCGGACAGCGCGATGCAGACACTGAGTGCTGAAACCCTCAGCGAAGAGCACCGCTTCAGCAAACGCCCGTTGCGTGGCCATTTCCTGCGCCTGACTGCCAGCACCGACCTGCAAGCCAAGGCCAGCGGCCTGCTGGTGTTCACCCAGGACTGGAAGATTCTGCGCAAGCTCACTGCCGACTCGGCCAAGATCGAGCAGGAATACATCGTTGAAGTCGAAGGTGACATGGTCGCTCACGGCCTTAACCGCTTGCAGCACGGCCTCACCCACAAGGGCAAGGAACTGCCGCCGGTCAAGGCCAGTTGGCAGAACGAAAACCGCCTGCGCTTCGCCATGAAAAACCCGCCGCCGGGGATCATCGCCCAGTTCTGCGAAGCGGTTGGCCTCAAGGTTGTCGGCATCCGTCGCATCCGCATCGGCGGCGTCTCGATTGGCAAGGTTCCGGTCGGTCAATGGCGCTACTTGTCCGGCAAAGAGAAGTTCTAAAGCTTCGATTGCCGCCACACATTCCGGCATTGCGCCCGCGCGATGCCCACAACGCTTATCAGGATTACCCACATGATTCATAACGACGTTTTGCGCAGCGTGCGCTACATGCTCGACATCAGCGACAAAAAAGTCGTCGAAATCATCAAACTCGGCGGCATGGACGTGGACCTCGCTGACGTAATCACCTGGCTCGACAAGAAAGAAGAAGACGAAGAAGGTTTCGTGCGCTGCCCGGACGAAGTCATCGCGCACTTCCTCGACGGTCTGGTGATCTTCAAGCGTGGCAAGGACGAAAGCCGTCCGCCGCAGCCGATCGAAGTGCCGGTGACCAACAACATCATCCTGAAAAAGCTGCGCGTGGCCTTCGAACTGAAAGAAGACGACATGCATGCCATCCTCAAGGCTGCCGAGTTCCCGGTGTCCAAGCCCGAGCTGAGCGCGCTGTTCCGCAAGGTCGGCCACACCAACTACCGCCCGTGCGGCGACCAGTTGCTGCGCAACTTCCTCAAGGGCCTGACCCTGCGCGTTCGCGCCTGATCGCTCTTCAGCGGCGGCGATATCCAATCGCCGCCGCTGCGCATGACCGTTCATTCCTTGCAAAAATAGTGGCTCCGCTTTTCGCGGTTGACGACTAGGGTGTACTCATCCCTAGCCCTCAGGACTTGCCATGCACACGTACTTTTCCCTGAAAGGCCGCACCGCTCTGGTGACCGGCGGCACCCGTGGTATCGGCAAAATGATCGCCAAGGCGTTTGTCGAGGCCGGCGCCCATGTGTACGTCTGCTCCCGGGATGCAGAAGCCTGTCATCAAACCGCCGAAGAACTCAGCGCCCTGGGCATCTGCCATGGCGTGGCGGCGAATCTGGCGATTGAACAAGGCGTCCAAGAACTGGCCGCGCGACTGGGCGAGCAGATCACCCATCTGGATATTCTGGTGAACAATGCCGGCACGACCTGGGGCGCCCCGCTGGAGAGTTACCCGGTCAAGGGCTGGGAGAAAGTCATGCAGCTCAACGTGACGTCGGTGTTCACCTGTATCCAGCAGTTTCTGCCACTGCTGCGCAAAGCGGGGTCGGCGGCCAATCCGGCGCGGATCATCAATATCGGCTCGGTGGCCGGAATTTCTTCTTTTGGTGAGCAGGCGTATGCCTATGGGCCGAGTAAAGCGGCTTTGCATCAACTGTCGCGGATTCTCGCGCGCGAACTGGTGAGCCAGCACATCAACGTCAACGTGATTGCACCAGGTCGGTTTCCGAGCAAGATGACCCAGCATATTGGCAATGATCAGCAGGCGTTGGCCGAGGATACGGCGCTGATTCCGATGAAGCGCTGGGGGCGTGAGGAAGAGATGGCGGCCTTGGCTATCAGTCTGGCGAGCACGGCAGGGGCTTATATGACGGGGAATATCATTCCGCTGGATGGAGGGTTCAGCCTCTGATATCGGCGGCGCGGTCTTCGCGAGCAAGCTCGCGCCCTCATTTGCAATGCGTTCTCTGTGGGAGCGAGCTTGCTCGCGAAGAGGTCAGCCCTGCCAGCACCCGTCTTGAGGACTGCCGGGGTATCATGCCCGCCCGATCCCGCTTCTGACTTTAAACCATGACTTACAGCGTCTCCCCCATCGGCTTCGTGCGCTCCTGTTTCAAGGAGAAGTTCGCCATCCCTCGTCAGCCACAACTGGCCCCCGCCGCCCGTGGTGTGCTGGAACTGGTGGCGCCGTTCGATCAGGGTGACGCGGTGCAGGGGCTGGAGCAGGTCAGCCACGTCTGGTTACTGTTCCTCTTCCATCAAGCGCTGGAAGAAAAACCGCGCCTGAAGGTCCGCCCGCCTCGCCTGGGCGGCAACAAGTCGATGGGCGTGTTCGCCACACGCGCCACCCATCGCCCGAATGGTATCGGCCAATCCGTGGTGAAACTGGACAAGGTTGAAGCTCATCGTCTGTTCATCTCCGGCATCGATTTGCTCGATGGCACACCGATCCTCGACATCAAGCCCTACGTGCCTTACGCCGACATCATCGACAGCGCCTCCAACAGCATCGCCAGCGCCGCGCCGCAACTGATCGACGTGCAGTGGACGGACAGCGCTCTGCAACAGGCGCATGCCCACGCGCAACGCCTTGCCGAGCCACTGGTCGAGTTGATCGAGCAATGTCTGGCCCAGGACCCACGCCCGGCTTATCAAACCCCGGCGCCGGAACGCGAATACGGCGCGCAATTCTGGGATCTGGATGTGCGCTGGCATTACCCGACACCTGCGCAGATTCGCGTCCTCGAGGTCATCCCCGCCGAAGCATAAACCCCGAAAACGAAAAAACCCGCGTGACCTTCTCAGGCAACGCGGGTTTTTTACTGTCACACCACAAACCCAATGTGGGAACGGGCTTGCTCGCGAAGGTGGCGTGTCAGTCAACACAACGGCTGAATGTTCCGCCCTCTTCAGGAGCTCGCTCCCACGGGTTTTGACGGTGCTTACTTCTCGACGAACGCACGCTCGATCAGGTAGTCGCCCGGCTCGCGCATACGCGGCGACACGGTCAGGCCGAAGCTGTTGAGCACTTCGCTGGTCTCGTCGAGCATGCTTGGGCTGCCGCACAACATGGCGCGGTCGTCCTGCGGGTTGATCGGCGGCAGGCCGATGTCGCTGAACAGTTTGCCGCTGCGCATCAGGTCGGTCAGACGACCTTCGTTCTCGAACGGCTCGCGAGTGACGGTCGGGTAGTAAATCAGCTTGTCACGCAGCGCTTCACCGAAGAACTCGTTCTGCGGCAGATGCTCGGTGATGAATTCGCGGTAAGCGACTTCGTTCACGTAGCGCACGCCGTGGCACAGGATGACTTTTTCGAAGCGCTCGTAGGTTTCCGGATCCTGGATCACGCTCATGAACGGCGCCAGACCGGTACCGGTGCTGAGCAGGTAAAGGTGTTTGCCAGGCTTCAAATCGTCCAGCACCAGCGTGCCCGTAGGCTTTTTGCTGATGATGATCTCGTCGCCTTCCTTCAGATGCTGCAACTGAGAGGTCAGCGGGCCATCAGGCACCTTGATGCTGAAGAATTCCAGATGCTCTTCCCAGTTCGGGCTGGCGATCGAGTAAGCGCGCATAAGCGGGCGGCCATTGGGCTGTTGCAGGCCGATCATCACGAACTGACCGTTCTCGAAGCGCAGGCCCGGATCACGGGTGCACTTGAAGCTGAACAGGGTATCGTTCCAGTGATGAACACTGAGGACACGCTCGTGGTTCATGTTGCTCATGTACGTTTGACTCCTGGATATTGGGTCTGCGCTTGCTCTGGGCTTGATAAATGCCGATGGTGCGCAATTGCATCGCATTCTAATAGCGCCGACAATATCTGTTAACTGGATTATTAAGATAAGGGTTATCGGTTATATCGATATGCGATTTACTCTCCGTCAACTGCAAGTCTTCGTCGCCGTCGCCCAGCAGGAAAGCGTGTCCCGTGCTGCGGGTCTGCTCAACCTCTCGCAATCGGCCGCCAGCACCTCCATCACCGAACTGGAGCGCCAATCCAGCTGCCAACTGTTTGACCGCGCCGGTAAACGGCTGAGCCTTAACGCTCTGGGCAAACAGTTGCTGCCGCAAGCGGTGGCGTTGCTTGATCAGGCCAAGGAAATCGAAGACCTGCTCAACGGCAAATCCGGTTTCGGCTCGCTTTCTGTAGGCGCGACGCTGACCATCGGCAATTACCTGGCGACCCTGCTGATCGGCGGCTTCATGCAGCGCCATCCGGAAAGCCAGGTAAAGCTGCACGTACAGAACACGGCCAATATCGTGCACCAAGTGGCCCACTATGAAATTGATCTGGGTCTAATCGAAGGTGATTGCAACCATCCGGACATCGAAGTGCAGAGCTGGGTCGAGGATGAACTGGTGGTGTTCTGCGCCCCGCAGCATCCGCTGGCCAAACGCGGCAGCGCGACCATGGAAGAGTTGACCCATGAAGCATGGATTCTGCGTGAACAAGGCTCCGGCACGCGACTGACCTTCGATCAGGCCATGCGTCACCATCGCAGTGCGTTGAACATCCGGCTAGAGCTGGAGCACACCGAAGCGATCAAACGCGCAGTGGAATCAGGATTGGGGATTGGCTGCATCTCGCGGCTGGCGCTGCGCGATGCCTTCCGCCGCGGCAGTCTGGTGGCGGTGGAAACGCCAGATCTGGATCTGGCGCGGCAGTTCTACTTTATCTGGCATAAACAGAAATACCAGACTTCGGCCATGCGCGAGTTTCTCGAACTGTGCCGCGCTTTCACCGCCGGGGTGCAGCGCAGCGACGAGATCGTCTTGCCAACCATCGCTTAAAGCAGAATCACGGCCCACACCAGGGCGATCATGCTCAGCGCGACGAATTGCGCCGCGCTGCCCATGTCCTTGGCGTTTTTGGACAGTGGGTGCAATTCCAGCGAGATGCGGTCAATGGCCGCTTCCACCGCCGAGTTCAGCAACTCGACGATCAGCGCCAACAGGCACACGGCGATCAATAGCGCCCGCTCAACCCGGCTGACATTGAGGAAGAACGCCAACGGAATCAGCACCACATTGAGCAGCACCAATTGACGGAACGCCGCTTCGCCCGTGAAGGCCGCGCGCAGGCCATCGAGCGAGTAACCGGAAGCGTTGAGGATGCGTTTCAGGCCAGTCTGGCCCTTGAAAGGTGACATAAAGTAGAAACCAACCAAAAAGGAGTGAGAAAGCTAGATCAACAACAGTCAAAAAAGCGTGAAGACGCCAGCCATTATTGGCTCGCAATTGACTCAAGTTGTTGCAGAAGCAAAGCAGCCTGCGTGCGAGTGCGCACATTCAACTTGCGAAAGATCGCCGTGACATGGGCCTTGATGGTCGCTTCCGACACGCTCAACTCGTAGGCAATCTGCTTGTTCAGCAACCCTTCGCAGACCATCGTCAATACGCGAAATTGCTGCGGCGTCAGGCTGGCAAGGCCATCGCTGGCAGCCTTGGCCTCAGCCGAAACGCTGACCGCCTCGAACGCTTGCGGTGGCCAGAACACGTCGCCATCAAGCACTTTGCGCACGGCTTCCTGAATCACGCTCAGGCCACTGGACTTGGGAATAAAGCCACTGGCGCCAAACTCGCGGGACTTAACCATCACAGAAGCTTCTTCCTGCGCCGAAACCATCACCACCGGAATCTGCGGGTATTGGCCGCGCAACATCACCAACCCGGAAAATCCGAAAGCGCCGGGCATGTTCAGGTCCAGCAGGACCAGATCCCAGTCAGACTTTTCAGTCAGACGCGTTTCCAGTTCGGCGATGCTCGCCACTTCCACCAGGCGCACATCCGGGCCAAGGCCCAGCGTAACCGCTTGATGCAGTGCGCTACGAAAGAGGGGGTGATCATCGGCAATCAGGATGTCGTATGTGGCCATTTTTCAAATGATCCTGTTTTTGATGGCCGGCCCGGTGCATTCGGGTCTGGCCAAAGCAACTCAAGATGCCGCTTTGTAGCGGTATCCACAGGGGCACGTTCAACGCCAATCACTTGCAAACACGGCGTTTCAAACCTTGGCCGCACCCTAATCGGCGCCAAGCATGCCCAGCGAAGACAGGGCGGTCAAGCAGCACGGCCAGCGCGCTGTACAGTATGGGCCACTATTGGGCCAACGCTGCTTGCGGCTTTCGTATAAAGGGTTGCAACTCGGCGTGGGCCGGGGTCGATTCGTTCATGTCCAATTGCTGTTTGGCACCGAGGTAATGCTGGCTGAACACGTCGAAATAGGCGTCCAGCGCCGAGGCGGCGTCCGTATCGCCCGCCAGCTCAAGGCACAACGCTGCCACTTCGGCGGTGCACAGGTGCTCGCTTCGGGTTGAACGGCGCAAGCGGTAGCGCGACAGTTTGTCGGGCAGCAGACTGAGAATCGGCAGGCGATCGAAGTACGGACTCTTGCGGAAGATTTTCCGCGCCTCGGTCCAGGTCGCGTCTAGCAGAATGAACAGCGGCCGCTTGCTGCCATCAACCGCGACGGTATTGGTCACTCGCGACGGCTCGACGTATTCGCCGGGAAACACCAGATACGGCTGCCATTGCGGATCGTTGAGCAGCGCCAACATCTGCGGGTCCGGCTCGGTGCGCGACCAGATGAACGCATGGTTATCGCTGACCACATCGGCAATCAGCCAACCGGTGTTGCTCGGTTTGAACACTTCCTTGCCGGTCATGATCAGACACACGCCGGAACGGGTTTCGACGCTTGGCCGCCAAGCGCACAGGCAATGACTGATGATCACCCGGCAGTCGCGGCACCGCTCGGAGCGAAAACCTCTCGCCTGAATCGGCTTGATGCCCGCATCCTCGCGCTCATCGCGCAGGCGGGCTACAGCGTTGGGGGCATGATTCATCGCGGGCACGACCGGCAGACAGGAAAACTCGACACGAACAACACTCGGCAGGGCAATAAAGGCCGGCAGTTTACCAGAGCGGCGGGCACAAGCCTGTACCGTCCAGACCGGCTCCCCTATAATTCGCCGCCACTGAACGCACAGCCCCGTGGCTGGTCGAACCACCAGCCACCGAATCAGGAGAGTTTCATGCTGCGCCTTATCGTTCCCACCGCTGCCATTGTGCTGGCGTCGTCCTTCACCGCTCAGGCTGCGTCCTTGAGTGAGCAGAATCTGAACAGAGAGCTGCGCAACGTCGCCGCCCAAAGCAGCGTCGGCACGCCACGGGCCATCAATGAAGACATTCTTGATCAGGGCTACACCGTTGAAGGCACGCAGTTGATCAATCACCTGAGCGTGCAAAAGAGCCACGCCGAGAAAATGCGCGCTGATCCCAAAGCCGTGTATTTCCAGCTTGGCGCCTCGGTTTGCAACAACCCCTCGTTCCGCAAGTTGATGGCCAAGGGCGCGATCATGCGTTACGACTTCACCGAAGTGAAAACCAACAAAGCGATCGGTTCCGCCAGCTACCAGGAATCGGATTGCCCGAAAGCCGCACCGGCGAAGAAGAAGTAATCATCGCGAATTGGCGCGCCGCTGTTCATCCTCGGCGCGCAGTTCGGCCAGCAAGGCCTGTAAATAGTGTGAGCGGCGCTCTCCTCCCGCCAACCGCCGGCAACATTCATCTTCGAGACTGACTTGATGGGTCTCGGCCGATGCTTTCAACATCCGATACAGCTGCGTATCGATTTCCAGAACCACTCTGGGCATATGTCCCGCCTCCTTGCCAACCGCAAATCCTTCAATAGCGTGCACCTTGCGTACTGTCGTTGACGCAACGTTGTCGTACGGTGCCTGTAAATCAGTTAATCAGAGGGTTTGCCGCTCGGCGCACGTTCGGACGAGCGGTGCTGTCATCGCGTAAAAATCAATAAGCGATTGCCAGTCTGGACGTGCGGCGCAATGATCGAGTCGGCGCAATCGCGCACAAGGGTCTAGATTCAGAGTATTCCCGATCACTTGTTAACGGCAGAAAAGGAACTGCCGACTGTGTGTTTTTGCAGCGCGGCACTGACGCCGCTCGTCAGGGCCACAAGCTCTGTGCAGAAGGAGACGTTGAATGCCTTACCAACCGAATGACCTCTTAAGCCGTCATTTTCAGGAAAGCGGCCCCGACCTCGTCATCAAGGTCGAAGAACAACTCAACCGCGTTTCACCCAATAGCCCCAATATCCCTATCTATCGCGACATGATCCTGACCGTGCTGCGTATGGCTCAGGAAGATCACAATCGATGGAATGCCAAGATCACCCTGCAAGCCCTGCGCGAGTTGGAGGAGGCGTTTCGGGTGCTGGAGCAATTCAAGGGCCGACGCAAAGTCACCGTCTTCGGCTCGGCGCGCACGCCGGTCGAACATCCCCTGTACGCCATGGCCCGGGAACTCGGTGCAGCGCTGGTGCGCTCGGAAATGATGGTCATCACCGGGGCAGGTGGCGGCATCATGGCCGCCGCGCATGAGGGGGCAGGTCGCGATCACAGCCTGGGCTTCAACATCAACCTGCCCTTCGAGCAGCATGCCAATCCCACCGTGGGCGGCACCGGCAATCTGTTGCCCTTCCACTTCTTTTTCACCCGAAAGCTGTTCTTCGTCAAGGAAGCCGATGCACTGGTGCTGTGCCCTGGCGGCTTCGGCACACTGGATGAAGCACTGGAAGTGCTGACGCTGATACAGACAGGCAAAAGCCCACTGGTGCCGGTGGTCTTGCTGGATACACCGGGTGGCACCTTCTGGCAGGGTGCGATTGATTTCATCCACCAGCAACTGGCAGACAACCACTACATCCTGTCGACAGACATGAAGCTGATGCGGCTCGTCTACTCCGTCGAGGAGGCAGTAGAAGAGATCAACCAGTTCTACAGTAACTTCCACTCCAGCCGCTGGCTCAAACGTCAATTTGTGATCCGCATGAACCACAAGCTCAGCGACCAGGCGCTGGCGCATCTGCAGGAAGCCTTTGCCGATTTGTGTTTGAGCGACCAGTTCCATCAACACACTTACAATGGTGAGGAACACGACGAGGCACAGTTCAGCCACCTGACGCGATTGGCCTTCGCCTTCAATGCCCGCAATCACGGACGCTTAAGGGAGCTGGTGGACTACATCAACTTGCCGGAAAACTGGGCCCATTCCAAACCGCAAACCGCGCAACGCAACCGAGAGCCCTCGAAGGTAATTTGAAGGCAAAAAAAAACGGCCCGCTATTTTCATAGCGGGCCGTTTTTGTTTAACCGTTTTAATCGTCCATCCCTCTGCCGCTGAACAAGCGGTTGATCATCTCCATCGAGAAGCCCCGATACGCCAGGAACCGACCTTGTTTGGCCCGCTCTTTGGCATCAATCGGCAGATGCCCGGAGAACTTTCGCTGCCACGTTTCCTGAAGTTGCTCCTGCCACCTGATACCACTTTCGCGTAAGGCGAGTTCGATATCGGCACGTTGCAAACCGCGCTGGCTCAGTTCCTCACGGATTCGCAGAGGGCCATAACCGGAACGGGCGCGGTAGGAAACAAAGCTTTCAAGGTAACGAGACTCCGAAAGCAGCCCTTCTTCCGTCAAGCGGTCCAGGGCTGTTTCGATCATCTCCGCCGGAGCGCCGCGCTGTCGCAGTTTACGCGTCAGCTCGACTCGACCGTGCTCACGACGTGCGAGCAGGTCCATGGCAGTTCGCCGCACCGCGACGAGGGTATCGAGTACAAGTGTCATTCAACGACTTCAAACGTCGACATCGGCCATATCGTCAACTTTATCCTTGGCCAGCGAAGCCTTGACGTCTGCTGCGGGAGCCAGCAGCTTGTCACGCAGTTGTTTCTCGAGCTTGGTGGCTATTTCAGGATTGTCCGCGAGGAACTTGGCCGAGTTGGCCTTGCCCTGACCGATCTTGGTGCCTTCATAGGCATACCAGGCGCCGGACTTCTCGACGAAACCGTGCAGCACACCCAGGTCGATCATCTCGCCATTGAGGTAGATGCCCTTGCCGTAAAGAATCTGGAACTCGGCCTGACGGAACGGCGAAGCCACCTTGTTCTTCACAACCTTGACGCGGGTTTCACTACCCACCACTTCGTCGCCTTCTTTCACTGCACCAGTACGGCGGATGTCGAGACGAACCGATGCGTAGAACTTCAACGCATTACCACCGGTGGTGGTTTCCGGGCTACCAAACATCACGCCGATCTTCATACGGATCTGGTTGATGAAGATGACCAGGCAGTTGGCGTTCTTGATGTTACCGGTGATTTTACGCAGCGCCTGTGACATCAAACGGGCTTGCAGGCCGACGTGCATGTCGCCCATTTCGCCTTCGATTTCAGCCTTAGGCACCAATGCCGCCACGGAGTCGACGATGATCACGTCAACAGCGTTGGAGCGCACCAGCATGTCGGTGATTTCCAGGGCCTGTTCGCCGGTGTCCGGCTGGGAAACCAGCAGGTCGTCGACGTTTACACCCAGTTTGCCGGCATACTCAGGATCGAGGGCGTGTTCGGCGTCGACGAATGCGCAGGTCGCGCCGGCTTTTTGAGCCTGGGCGATCACGGACAGCGTCAGTGTGGTTTTACCGGAAGATTCAGGACCGTAGATTTCAACGATACGGCCTTTTGGCAGGCCGCCAATGCCGAGTGCAATGTCCAGACCCAGAGAGCCAGTGGAGATGGATGGGATCGCCTGACGGTCCTGATCGCCCATACGCATTACGGCACCCTTGCCGAATTGACGTTCGATCTGACCCAGGGCCGCAGCCAAGGCTTTCTTCTTGTTGTCGTCCATTAAAGTCCTCACGTAATCAATAAGGCCTGACGGCCAACACCTGTATAAGTAGCCAGTATTATTCCACAGCGTTCGTGGATCGCCTACCCCTGATTTTCGATTTCTCTTGCCGCTAGTCGCAGGAGCCCCTCTAGCGCGGCCTTCACCGTTTGTCGGCGGACTTCATCGCGGTTACCGGCAAAGTGCTGAACCTCGCTGGAAACCGCTTCGCCGACGCCCCACGCCAGCCACACCGTGCCCACAGGCTTGTTCGGTGTACCGCCGTCGGGGCCGGCCACGCCGCTGACGGCCACGGCGAACCGCGCCAGGCTTTTGTCCTGGGCGCCGCACACCATGGCCTCAACCACTTCACGACTAACCGCACCCACCGTTTCGAACAACTCGGCCGGCACATTCAGTTGCTGGGTTTTCTGGCGGTTGGAGTAGGTCACATAGCCGGCCTCGAACCACGCCGAGCTGCCCGGTATCCGTGTGATGGCTTCGGCAATGCCGCCGCCGGTGCAGGATTCGGCCGTGGTGACGTGGGCATTGAGCACTTGCAGACGTCGGCCCAGCTCGGCGGCCAATTGAGTGATCTCTTTCAAGGTGCTCTCCGGATCGTGTGGAATGCGTACCACCGTACACGAGCCGGATGCGCTTTCAATACACAGACTCATTCAAAATGTTCAGGCGCCAATGCTCTGACATAGGCCTGACAGGCCTGCAAGGCAATCAGTCCGCGATCGCCGGTGTCGGTGATGGCGACAATTCGTTGAGCATGCGCCGGGTCAAGTCGGGCGCGTACGGTTGCATGATCCACGCCGCCGGTACCGGCGGTGGCTGGCACCCGGCAGCCTTGGGCAACGTCGCCGGTGTCGAGAAGGACTGACAGGCGCACATCAGCAGTGGCAAGACGATCGCGCAGGCGATCCTGATCACGTTGGGCATCGCTCATCGCTCGATAGTGGGTTTGTTCACTGGCCGCAAGGCGTTGCTCCAGCGCCAGACGTTTATCCTGTTCGGCCTGTTGTGCGGTGGCGGCGGCCGTGGTCTGTTGATTGAGCGTTTCGGCGTTTAACCGAGCCTGCTCGGCCAACTGCCGACCGTAACGCCAGTCCTGAAACTGCCAGGCCAGCGCCGCCGCCCCCAAGGCCAGCAGCAAGACGCCAATCACTCGCCAGGGGATTGGCATAGCACTGCCCTCGCCCGCGCCCAAATGTCCAAGCGGTCCTGCAAACCGTTCAACCCGCCGTTGATGCGGCGGGTGATGGTGTTGAACTGTTCGCGGTCGGCCAGTTCGTTCAAGCCGTTCTTTTCCCAAAACCATGCCGCAGACTCGGCCGCCCATTGCGGTTTTTCCAGCAGCTCAGGCAAGGACAACAGGCGTTCATCACCGAACAGGCCAAGGCTGCACTGACGATAGTTGGCGCGCCCGGTGATCTGGATCAGCCCACGGCCACGGTATTTTTGCCCATCGCCGTCAGCCTCTGGCGTGTTGCCTAAACGTAACGCCAGGGTCCCGGTGTCGTATTTGCTCAGATATTGGTTGCTGCCCAATTCGCGCACGAACTGCAACTGCCCCGACTCGTGGCCGATCTGCGCGAGGAATGCAGCGATACGCTTGGGCGAGTCGATGCGATGCCTGGCCATGGCGTTATTGAGCGCAGAAACAAAAACGCCCGCTTGGGAGCGGGCGTTGGGAATGATGTTGATAAGGTTGTTTTCAGTTATTTGCATAATGCGTAATCCTCCCTGGATGCTCCGATTGAATCATGGTTGGGGGTTAATGCCTGCCAGCCATTGTTTGCCGGAGTTTTCGGGAACCGGTATTGACCTTGATGCCTGCAGATTCAAAGCGCTCCTTCCAACCAGCGCGGCGCTGCCGGACGATGCTCGCTGAACGGGAAGAAGGAACCCTGAGGCCAGTCGCGTAATTCACGGCGATAGGTTTGCAATTCGGCGTATTGCTCGGTGGTCAGTGTGGTACCGCCACCGTCTTCCAATTCATCGCGGTCACGCGCCACTAAGCCGTCGGTGGCGGCTAATTGCGCAGTACGCCAGCGGCGCTCAATGTCGGTTGCTTCTTCTGCCGACGGCGGCGGTGGATCGACAAGAATGGGGTAGCCGTTATCCGCGCGCACTCCAATCACTTTTGCAGTGACGGCCAGTTGTTGCAGCAGCGAAATCCAATAAGTCTGAGGAATCTCGATGACATCAGCAGGAATGTCGGAGGAGTTGATACCCGGTACATAAACGCCCCGGGTGCTGGCGCTGAACAAAACGTTATGCAAATTCATTCAATAGCCCTTCGCGAAATAATTGATTCCCCAGCCCGCTGCAAGGTTACCGCCGAAATCACGAACCTTGAGCTTGCAGCCTTGTTGCTTTCCTGAGCCCGCGAGCAGGATGACCATTGCCCCGTCGCCGCCCGCATGGGTGGCCACTAGTGAAGAAAACGAAGTAGGGAAGGAAATTGGAAATGTGATGTCGACTTCGCCCTTGGCATCCGTTGTGCCGACGCCCCATTGGTCTATGTTGCCGCTGGCAAACCGTTGATAGCCGACGTTGCCGTTAATGCCGGAATGGGCGGTGGCGAACCGATCGCTGACCGACCCTCCGTACAGCCGCCATTGGTTGGCAAGTTTGATCAGACACGCGGAATCACCGAGACCGAGCTTCAACGAACCGATCGTACCGTTACAGGTTTCAATTTGTTCGTTAGCGGCGGGATTGATGGTCAGCACACCGTTGCCCGCATTGATTACGTGAAGTGTGCTGGCATGGGTGATGCCATTAATGGAGGGCAGCGTTGCCGTGATCGGCGTTGCACTGGAAAAACTCGCCACGCCCCCAACGTTGGCCATGGTCAGGGCAGTGCTCGTCGCGTATGAAATGAATCCGGAAAACTGCAATCCCGCGCGGACCACGAACTCGGTAGTAGCGACCGTTCTCCCTTTATCAAACTGCGGGGCAGTCACGAAGAGGTTGTTACTGCGCAGCGCACTGAGTAGTTGATTATTGGAGGCCTCCGTCGGGGTCAGGCCCGCGCCTTGGATGACCGTCAACAATTCCTGCGTAACACCATTGCCCCAACTGGCCGGAATCAATGATCCCGGTTTGCCCGTCAACAAATCCTCATCTACGAACTTGCCATCCACCAACCCGGCGCTGGGAACACTCTTGGGATAATCCATGACTCATCTCCTGATCTAAAAATACATTCGCGCGGGGCTTTATCCCGCATCGGCCTACAACCATTGCGGCACTCTCGGTCGAGACACCGCTGCCGGGAAGGCGCCGGATTCGGGCCAGTCACGCAACGCTTGCCGGTACTCAAGCAGCTCCAGATATTGCTGGGCCTTGAGCGTCGTGCCCCGGCCGAGTTCCTGTTCATCGCGATGGCGAGTCACCCACCATTCGGTGGAGGAAAGACTGGACTGACGCCAAGTGCGCGCCGCTGTCAAGGGCTCTTGTTCTTCGACTGCGGCCTTCGGGATAACCACAGGATTTTCTGTTACGAGCGACGGCTCATTGCCAGGAAGAAGTTCGCCGACCGGCGCACCGATTTCGACCTTCATGCCTTCCGGAACCGCCACCATCGACTCGACGAAGGCTGGAGCGAACAGTTGGGTGATAAGGTAGTCACCGGTATCGATCAGTTCGACCGCAACACCGTTTTCCACTCGTGCATAACGGGCCATTACTCGTACTCCCAGATTTCACAAAAGGCGTTGCCGCCAGCGCCGCTGAGCACTGACGCGGAAGCATTGGTCGAGCAAGAACCGCTACCACCCGAGCCACGACCGCCAGAACCACCTGCTCCATTTACGCCCACGCGGGTGGCACCACCATCAAACGGGCTGGCGCCCCCCGCCCCGGCAAGCACTCCCCAATTGGCGTTGTACATCCCGTAATCACCGCCAATGCCTCGAGCATTGGAAAGACTGCCACCGGTCACGGCCTGCCCTCCGGCGCCACCCTGAACAAAACCGACGGCCGTTGCCGTTACAGCACAGGTAAGAATTTGCCCACCTGCTCCACCCGCCGCGCTCATGTAAGTACCAAAGGATGCGCCTCCACCCGTCTGCCCCATCGCGTTACGCGCTGCGCCACCTGCACCCAGCGAAACTGGCACACCGGCCAACATTTCCGGGATCACGTCATACAGGCTTTCCGCATAGGCTCCCGAACCACCGCCGCCGCCGATACTTTGATAATTCGCAGCGACAGGTGCACAACCGCCGCCGGATCCACCCGCCCCCACCAAGCGAACGCGAATGCGTTTGGCTTTGGGATTGGGCTTGTAAACCGTAATCCCGACCGTCTCGAATTGCCTGACCGCCAGTAGCCGCCCCACCGCGTCGGTGATGCCGTAGCCACTCAAGCTCGTCGGGGTGTTTTTCAGTTTGGTGAAATCGACCAGGGCCCCGATCGCCGTCGCCAATTGATCGGTTTTGGCTTCATCCGGCGTCAGTCCGGCCGCTTTGATCGCATTGAGAATTTCCTGTGTCACGCTGTTGCCCCAGGCAGCAGGGATCAACGAGCCCGGAGTTCCGGCCACGGGGTTTTCATCAACGAAACCGCCGTTGACCAGGCCCACACCGGGGATGGTTTTTGGATAGTCCATTGCACTTCTCCCTGTGCAGCAATCAGCTGTCTACGGTTACGCCAGGCACAGTCGGCCAAGTGATTTGTTCGGGGAAACCGGCCTGTTTTTCAACACGGTTGAGTTCAACGCTGTAGAGCTTCCATTCGAGCAGCAGCAGTTGTTCGTCATGGTTGGCATCGCCGATGTCCTCGGCATATTGAAGGGGGGCGATGCGCAGGACGGCTTCGCGCAGCAGAGTGTCGCGCTGAGCGCAAACGGTTCGCTTGAGATCCGCCAGTCGGGCGGGCTCATCAATCTGCCAGGCATTGTCGGCCCAAACATGAAACCCGCCCGGCCACGGCATCGTAGTGAAGCCTTCCGGTAAGTTGCCCAACGCTGTCCAGGTTTCCCGGATGCCCGTGTCGGTACGATAAACATCGCCGCGCAAATCGACCTGCTGTCGCAAAGCGCCGTTAACGTAGGCCCAGGCAAAACCGGACGGCGCTGGAGAAAGCTCGATGCTCAACGTCACGGCATTGCCTGGCAGTTGCAGACCGATCCCCGGCACGAGCGGAAACTCAATAGGGCCCGTCAATGCACCGCTGTCGTCTATCAGGTAATTGAACATGTGCACCTCAGATCAGTTTGATACGGCCAGGAAAAGCGATATTTCGCGGACGTGTCTCCGCCGAAAAATTGCCGACAGTGCCGATGAAGGTATCGGAATCGAATGCCGGATTCGGATACGTCGTCGCGATGGTTCCGCTGGTAGGATAAAAATTGACGTCGCTGGAAACATTCCAGACCGGATCAGGGATCGCAGGCGCGGGACGATTGGAGGACCCCGTGCTGGTCGGCAGATAGTGGTTATGGCTTTGCAGGGCATGGCTCTGCAGACTGCCGGCGAGCCGCCCGACATCCACGCTGCGGGCTTCATCAAGGACTCGCAGAAACTCCCCGCGAGCCTCTGGAATGCGAAAGGTCGTCACACCATCGCCGCTGGTCCAAGCACCCTCTCTGCCAAAACGTGCAGCTTCCGTCGTCAAGGTTCCTGAGGCCTGGGCAAAGTCCCACAGCCAAGGCCACTCCGCGCGTTTGAAAAAATAACCATTGAGCAGGCCATAACCGCCGGGGTGGAGCGCTGTGGAAGTTTCGAAAGAGAGTCGGCCCAACGGGGTATTGTCGAAACGCGCTACCGGCCACCAACTGCCCGCACCGTCACTGCGCAGCTGCCACCAGTCACCACTGCCCATTAGCACCAGAAACGGATAGCCGCCCGCCGACAGATGGGTATGAAAGCGAATCCGGTCGCTGCCCGAAGCCTGAACTACCAAGCGGTTAACCGAGTTGTCCACTCGGCGCACAATCACGTCGCGCACGCCGAGCCCTGGGTCCGCAGCGGGGAGCGTCACGGTCATCGCGCCCGGACTGCCATCAATCAAAACCAGGCCGAGCTCTTGCGCCTCGAGCACCTTTGAAGCGGTAATACGAGTAATCTGCGTACGCATCGGACTGGCTTTGCCAACAATCGCCTGTATCGCCTTGAACAACTGGCTGTTATCCGCTTCAGAAGCCACCAGCCCACCGCCGCTAATCACGCTCAGGAGTTCCTGAGTCACACTGTTGCCCCACACCGCCGGAATCAAAGAACCCGGCGTGCCCGCCACCGGGTTTTCATCGACGAATCGGCCATCGACCAGGCCGACGCTGGGGACGCTTTTTGGATAGTCCATAGGTCTTTTGTTCCTCTGAAATACAAATGAACCGCGTCCCGAGCGCTGCCATTGCAACCTCGTCCACGGTCAGTTTCTGAAAATAAAAAGCCCACGGTGAAGTGGGCTTGGCTGAAGCAGGTTGGCGTCTTAAATGGCCTGTTGGCTGACCATTTCGCGGATCGCCACAGTGGCCTCATCGGCAACATTGCGAGCCAGATCGATCTTGCCCTTGGACGCCTGCGCGCGGATTTGCTCTTTAGCCTTCAGGCGCAAAGTCCGCAGCGTCAGCAAGTGGTCGGTGAGCTGTTCGGCTTTGCCGAGAATCTGCTCGGCTGCCTGTTTCGCCGTGCGACCTTTGGCGACCCAGGCAGCGACCGACAGTGGCACTTCCTTTTTCGGGTAACCGGCGTCCTGATAGGCCTGCGCGTCCGCTGCGGCCTGGGCGTATTCCATGGCTTTGAGCGGGTCGCCGGCCAGTTGTGTGCGGGCACTGTCGGCGACTGCATCGACCCTGGCACACAAACGTTCGGCTTCCTGCTGTTCCAGCAACGCGACTTTTTCCGGATTGACGACCCACTGTTCACCGTTCCAGTCATGGGCGGCAGACGGCTGCGCGGGGCGCAACTCACCGTCAATCTGATGGAGTTCCTGAATGACGATCATCGAATGAGCTCCCACTGCAACTGGACGTTCACGGCGTCCCCGAAATTGATCGCGATGCCCGCGCTGTAGTCGGTCAACGGATGACTTTTGATCCCCATGCTGAAGAGCAATTCATCACTCTCGGCATTGGATTGCCCAAGATTGTGCTCGGCCTGATAGGACTGCCAGAGCGAGCGCAGGTTGGCGTGATCAAAACTGGCGGTCAGCGTCGAGACCGTGACGTCGTTGACGATATTGTTGGTGAATATCACGCAAGGTTGCAGAGTGGCCGGGTTCCAGCCTCCCGCATTATTGGAAACGCCCGTTGAAACGGGGGAAAGGTAGCTGTAGTTGCCCCCAGCCCATCCGGTCGCCGGAAACGCAACGCTGGTAACGGCCGTCGATGAGGGCGTCGGATTGCCTACCACCAGCCGCGCTGCACGGGCATGGGGGTCCAGTGGCAGAAACACCGCACCGGTGCCGTTGACAGTTTGAGTCCAGGTCAAGCGCGCTCGGTTGTAGATCGCACGCACCGTCGGCACGGAGCCCGGCGCACCGGTGACCACCCAGGCCAAACACATGTCCAGCACCGAACTCTGGAAACCACCGCCAGCAGCGCCGTTGGCCGTTCCTTTCAGAGACTCGGGCGCCACGTCGAAAATCGTCCCGCGCTGGGTATAAAAACTCAGCACACCGCCCACCACCTGCGCCCGCAGAAAGTAGCTTGAGCTAGGCAACAGGTCTGCACTGCTCCAGGCCTGAGTCGTGAACGTACGCGAACGCCCCAACTGACCGGCCACCACTTCCTGGCCAATGCTGACGTAAACTCCCGCCGGCACCGACACTCTCCCGCCATTGGCCGATCCGGCTGCAGGCGTGATGGGTAACCGGGCATCTGCCGTGGCAACGGTTGGCAAAGGCAATGCCACCAGCGGCAACGCCAGATCCTGATTCCATCCCTTGGCAGTCACCGACTGAATCGCCTGCAACAACTGATCGTATTTCTTCTCGTCCGGCGTCAGATCCCCGGCCTTGATCACGTTGATAATTTCCTGCGTAACCCCATTCCCCCACTCCGCCGGAATCAACGACCCCGGCGTCCCCATCAACGGGTTCTCATCAACAAACTTCCCATTCACCAAACCGGCGCTGGGCACACTCTTCGGATAATCCATCCCATCACTCCCTAGTCATAATTGATGTGCACCTTGGTATGCGCCGGTGCGCTGCGGTGGATCAGGCATTCCAGTGCCGAGCCTGGGTTCACGCCGAAGCGCTCGCCCCAGTAACTCGCGCCGAATCGCCGGCCGAGCAGCAGGCGGCCGCCGGTATTGAGCGTCCACATGAACTGCGCTTCCCACGTGCCCCAATGCGCGGCACCGAAGCGCGCGCGGCCCATGCGTGGGGCTTCGTGTTCGGTGATGGTGGCGTTGGGGTAGCCTTGGCTTTTGGCGATTTCGAGGTAGTAGCCGACGGCCTGGCTGCCGACCGCGAGCAAGCGGCGGCGTACGGCGAGGCGGCGGTCGTCGAACAATGGCGTGGCGCCCAGACATGGGTCGGGCAGGTCCATCACCCGCTCCCAGTCCGGCACCAGCTCGCTGACGCCGGCCGGGTCCATTTCGTTGAGCAGGT
Organism: Pseudomonas sp. NPDC087615; assembly: GCF_044743445.1. NCBI lineage: Bacteria > Pseudomonadati > Pseudomonadota > Gammaproteobacteria > Pseudomonadales > Pseudomonadaceae > Pseudomonas > Pseudomonas sp. NPDC087615. Next base: position 36,767 of record NZ_JBIUWM010000028.1, read on the forward strand.
CGGCGGCGCGGGCGTCGAGGCGGGCCAGTTCGACGGCGACGCCTTGCAGCACTTCTTCGAGTTCCGGCACATGCTCCGGGTCCCATGCCGGGCCGCTCGGCAGCAGGGCGCGCAGTTGCGCCTGATATTGCGCGGCGGTTCTTATGCCCCCCATACGCAACCTCCGAAGGTCAGCAATTCGCTTTGACCGGCCGGTACATCAGCGGCCGGTGCGGTCAACGTGTGATCGTATTCACCGCCGGCACTGCTGATGGCTTCGCGGATATGGCTGATCAGCAGCGGCACGCCCAAGTCGGCTTCACGGTTGTGCAGGTCGCGCAGTTGCGCTTCGACGGCGGCGCGCACAGCGGTGGTGTCCGGGTTGACGCTTTTGAAGCGATAGACCACCGGCACCTGGATCGGTCGCTGCACATGGACCTCGGCGGTCACCGGGCGCAGCGGTTCGATGTAGTCCTGAACCTCGGCCAGTTGCTCGTCGTTGGGCACCGGTTGCGGATCTTCATCACGCATGATGAACACCGTTACCGTGCCCGGCCCGAGCAAACCACCCCGGCACCATGCGCGCGTCACGCCCGGCACTTCCAGCGCCCAGGTCTCGTAGTCGCTGGCCGAGCCGCCATGCGGGATAACGCGATAGGAACGGATCACCCGCGAGCGCAGCGACTCCAGGCTTTCCCGCGCCACCCCACCACTGAGACCCGGCGCCAGCACCAAGAAACTGTTGCCGACGACACCGGCAATCGGTTGCACCGGCGTCAGTGCCAGACCCGCATCAGCATTGCCCAGGCTGCCGGCGTCGAGTGCGGCGATGGTGGTGCTGTTGCTGCCATTCACCGTGGTGCGCGAAGCGGTGACTTTGTAGGTGCGACCATCGCTTGATTGCAGCAGTGTGTCGGCGTCCAGAACAGCGCCGGCCGTCGCGGTAAAACTGACGCTGCCGGTGGCCACTTGCGCGGGTTTGCGCGGCTGATTCAGGCGCAATGCGGCGATGCGTTCCAGGGTCGATTCATCGGCTTTGTCCGGCAAAATCTGCTCGGCAATCCAGTCGAGGTAACCGTACAGGCCATAAGCGGCGCCGCCGAGGGCACGGGCCAGCACTTGCGCATCGGACTGGCGCAGCGAATCGCCGGCCAGGTCGCTTTGGGTGCGCTTGATCAGCACCGGCAGCGAAGGGGTTTCAAACGGCATAGATCACCTGCCAACTGTTATCGGGGTTGATGTCCAGACGTTCGCCGTCGGCCAGGGTCAGGACCGTGCGCAGGTTCAGACGCTGGGCGTCGAGGCGTTCGCTGATGATGTCGATGGCGCTGCAATGGCCGTCGTCAATCAGCCATTGCAGGGCTTCGCGGGCATAGAATTCGGCGTCCATCTGGGTCTGGCGGGTCAGCTTGACCCGGCGCAACAGCCACAATCGCGAACCGATGCGGTCGTCGGCGACGGTGGGAAATGTGTCGCCCCACCAGCCGTAGCGTTCGTCGTCGTCGAGGGCGTCGTCATCGGCGGCACGGCGCCAGGTGAACAGGCTGATAAGCACGGCGCGGGTCAGCGCAGCGTGGAGGTTCTGACTGATCAACATCATTGGCCTCCTGCCGGTGCACCGGTCTGGCCGTTGCCGGCCTGTACACCGACGTGCACATGTTTGATCTGGCTGATGCCGCCAGCCAGTTGGTCGCCGCTGGAAACGATCTTGCCGGTCTGGTTGATCACCGGCGTATCGAAATTCACAGCGGTCGTGGCGCGGATGTTCAGGGTGGCGGTTTCGATATCGATGATCCGGCCACGCTTGAAGTGAATCTTGTCGCCTTCGTCGGTGTAGATCGCCACTTCACCGGAGGCCAGCGATTGCAGGCGATAACGGCGGTCGGCGATCACCAGGGCGATGGCGTGTGAACGGTCACCGCCGATAAACGTGACAACACCTTCAGCGCCGGCCAGTGGGTTACTGGTAAAGCCGTAAGGTTCGAAGTGCTCCATGTCATCGTTCACTTCGCCAGCGGTGAGGCGCATTTGCAGCGATTGCAGCTTGGATGCCGAATGGGCGAGCACGACAGTGCCGCGCGCCAGCAGGCGTGTCAGTAGGCTCATGAATTGTCCTCAAAGAGCAGCCCCGACACGAACAAACGTGGGGGCGGGCTTGCTCGCGAAAGCGGTGGGTCAGTCAAAGGGATGTTGGCGTTGCCGACACTTTCGCGAGCAAGCCCGCTCCCACAGGGTCGGGTGTCAGGCTCAGGTTTTTTTCGGGGGGATTGGATCGGGATCGAAGGTATGCGGCGGAGCCACTTGCAGGGTCGTCACCGAGCCCTGCGCCGACAGCGAATACGTCACTTTGGAGATCAGCATGTCGCCATCGAAATCGAGCACCGGATCCTTGACCTTCACCAGCGTGTTATGACGCCACAGATCACCGTTGGACTGGCGCCATCCCTGCACTTGATAAGTGGTGGACTGCGCCCGGCCCATGCGGGTGGCGCTCTCCCATTGGGCCCGTTGCTGGGCCAGCTCGAAAGTCAGCGCCGTGCCCTCGTTAATAATCGTGGTACGCCGCCGCTTGAAGGTCAGGTCGGCCGCCGTGGATTCAACTTCGCTGACCGCCGCCCCGCTCTTCTTGTCCGAGCCTTTCTGCTGGCCGATCACTCGGTATTCGGAGAACACCTGGCTTTGATCCATCGCTGCATTGGCCGACAAAATATTCTTGCCCAACTCCAGCGCATCGCTAGCGCGCCCGCCACTGCCAGGCTTGGCCAACACCAACCGGCCCTGCTCGTCATCGGTGGAAAACACCCGCAACAGCGAGAGCAAACGGTCGATCGACTGAAAGACTGTTTCTCCCGGCACGATCGTGTGTTTGGTCAACCGTGCGGTCTCGGGGATTTCGTTGACGACCATCAGCGAATACTCCATCGCCAGTGCCTGCACGATGCTCAGTAACGGTTGCTCCTGCCATTGATTGGGTCGGTTGGTGGCGGCGCAATCGACCAGGTCCTGAGTCTTGGAACTGCCCTCGATACTCAGGCTGATCTGCCGGCCGTCATAACGAATCGGCGCCTTGAAAACGTAACCGGTGAGCACCAGATCCTGGCCGATTCTCACTTCGCACGGGTCGCCCGGTTTGATCCGCTGATCCACCGTCTGCCCTGGCCATTGCCAGGTGATGTCGAGTTTGAAAGTACGGAACTGGCGCTCCAGATCAGCGCTGATTTCCACGCTTTTCCAGCCGCCGTATTCCATGTTATTGACCGTCAGCGTGACGCGGTTATCCATCTCGCTCATGGCTTACTCCCTGGACACGTTCACGTCGTTAGGTGAAAAGCCCGGATGGTTCATCGCATTGCTCTGAGTCACTTGAGTCACCCGTGTAGCATCGGCAAATTGCTTGTAGGCCACGACCAGCGCCGGCAGGCTTTCCTGGAACGATTTACTGATCTGTCGCACACCGGATGACGCCACAGCCTTGAGATGCGCAATCAGCGCTTCCTTCACATCATTGATTGCCTGGTGATGCTTGGGATCGGCCTTGTCCAGCATCGGATCAATGGCCGCCCCGATAGCCTTCTGCAGAGCTTTCATCTCATCGGTCACCGGTACTTCCTGACGGGTCACCGGTTGATCCGCCTGCTGAGCCACCGACGGTGTCGATGACAATTTCACCGCAGGGGTCGCTATCGGCATCGACGCCACCCATTGCGCCACTTTCACCAGCAGCGTGTCCTGCACCAGATCGGCCATGGCTTGCGCCGCCGCGTTGGTGTCCTTACCGGTGGTGATCTTCGGCGCATCAGCCTTGCGGATGGCTTCGAGTTGTTGGGACACGTCGGCAATCACGCCACGGTAGCCTTCCTTCGCGAATTCCTTGAGTTCTTTGATATCACCAAGCAAGCCCTTGAACTCGGCCGCCACTTCCTTGGGCAATTCCTTGACCGCTTTGACCAGTTCGGTGATTTGCCTGTACTGCTCGATCAGCGGTTTGAGCTGTTCCTTGATCACCTCGTACACCCCGGTAAGGCTGTTGCGCAGATTGGCAATGCCGATTCGCGCAGCCTTGATCAGAGTCATCGCCTGTTCGAAACGCGCCACTGCCGAACCCAACAGTGTGTCGGCTTTGGCCAGCAGCACTTTCTGGGTGCTGACGGTGGCGGTCGGAAAAGGCAGCGGTTTATCGGGGTAAAACTTCAACGCAAAAGTCACCAAGCCGCCGTCCTGGCGGGTGTGGGTCATGTCGCATTCGCCGACCTTGACTTGCAAGCGGCCGAGCCATGGGTGCACCAGCTCACCACTGCCCGCCTCCAGTGCCTTGAGCAACTTGTCGCGCTGCTCCAGGCAGTCGGCACCGATGATGAACGCCGTCAGATCATGGGTCTTGGCCTGCTGACCAAGGTCCTCGAAAAACGGCAGATCGCGTTGCGGATACTCATGCAACTGACCTTTGCGACCGACCGGGGTTTTCGCCTGATCGATCCAGAACCCGACACCGCGAAACGATGCCGGCAACAAACGGTCACGCCAGTTCATTGGAACCTCCTGCCGACAGCGAGCGATAGCCAATGCGCGAAGACAGCGCCAGGCCCGGTTGATTGGTTTGCGGTTGATCGGTGCGCAGCCCCGCCGGCGCATTTTCGAAGCGCACGGTCAGGCCGCCTTCGAGTTGCGTACGGTTGTTGGCGGCGCTTTGCTGGATCAGGGCGCTGGAGGTTTGTGGCAGCGAACCGCCCTGCAACACACCGTTGGACGATGTTTGAGGGCTTGCGCCAAAGAACGCCGGCGCCAGTTCCCCCTTGCCTTCTGCATTGGTCTGATGTTGCGCCTGAGTCAAGGTTTCGACTTTGCCGGTGACCTTGGCGATCAACCCGGCGAAACCACCGTCGAACAACTCCTTGATCGGCGCAATGACGGTTTGCAGCTTTTGCCACAACTCGCCGAACCACTCGGTGATCGGCCCCCAGTTCTTGATGATCTGCCCCAACGGCGTCCATTCGAACATGTTGTGCAGAAACTCCAGTACCGGCGCAGCCAGCGCCTGCACCACACCCCACAGCGCCGAAAATACTTCGCTGATCGGCTGCCAGTACGTCGCAATCTGTTCCAGCGGCGACCACTCGAACAGGCTCTGGAAGAAGCTTTTGATTTGCTGAGCCGAAGTTTGCAATGCGGCCCAGACCGGTTCGAAGAAGGCCACGATACTGCCCCAGTTGTTGACGATCATCCCCAGAGGGGAATAGTCGAACAACGTGCCGAAGAAGTCCTTGATGGCTTGTGCCGCCGGTTGCAGCGCCGTCCAGATCGAGGCAAAGAACCCGGTGATCGCCCCCCAGTTGTTGATGATCATCCCCAACGGTGTCCAGTCGAACAGCCCCTTGAGGAACGCCATCACCGGCACACTCAAGGCCTTGAGCAATTCCCAGATCGCCGAAAACAGACCGGTCAGCGGCGCCCAGTTTTCCAGGATCATGCCGGCGGGCGTCCACGAGAACACCGATTTGAAAAAGTCGATCACCGGCGCGGTGACGGTTTTGACCTTGTCCCAGATGCCCGAGAAAAATCCCGTGACCGGGTCCCACAGCGCCGCCAGTGCATCCAGCGGTCGCCAGTCAAGGATCGAGCGCAACGTCGCCATCGCACTCACACCGATGTTTTTCACGCCCTCCCACATGCCCTTGAAAAAAGCGCTGATCGGCGTCCAGTTGGCATAAATCAAACCCGCCGCCAACGCGATGCCCATCGCGATCAACATGATCGGATTGGTCTTGAGCACCATGCTCATGACGTCCATGACCTGGGTCATACCGGTGACGGCGGTTTGCATGGCAGAGAAGGCAATCGCCCCCGCCGCCAGGCCTTCGACCAGTTTCGGGTTGTCGGCGAGCAGGCTGCTGACCTGGTTCAGCATCGGTTCCAGCCCGACCACCAACGCGCCGACTGCCGGCACCAACGCCGCATCCACGGCAGCCGAGACCTTCTCCATCGCCGCACTGAACACGTTCATGTTCTGCGCAGCCACTTTCGGTGCGGCAGGCAGGTCGACGGTTTTCGCCGCCTCGCTGACTTCGGTCAATTTGCCCTGAAATGCCGCCGCCGACTTGATGCCGTCCACGAACGGCGTGATCACGCTGCCGCCCTTGAACAGCCCGCTGATGTCCAGCTTGCCGAGGCCGGTCTGTTCGAGGTTCTTCTTGAAGCTATCGACTTTCACTCGCAGGGCGCCGAGTTTGGGCGACAACTCATCGATGCCGGTAATCAGCACCGATGTTTTGGGGTTGCTATCTGTGTCTGCCATCACTGCACCTGCTGCATCGCGTTGATCCGTTGCGCGTGCTCCAGCGATTCGCGGAGCACATCCAGTGGCCTGGCCATCATCTGTTCGGGGTCAACCTTCCAGAACCAGGCCAGGTCATAGGCGACGGCAATCAGGTCGGTGATGGCGCCGACGCCGCACTCATGAAAAAACTCGCAACGGCCCAGCTCAGCGCGTTGAGGTCAGCCAGATCCAACTGGTTGACCGACGACGGCGGAATGCCGGCGCACACCGCGATGTATTTGGCCGCGACGTCCATGTCGAGGCTGACCTCTTCGCTCTTGTCGATCTTGTACGGCAGCGCCTTGATCGCTCGCACTTCCTGCACCGTCGGACGGCGCAGGACGAGTTCGGTCAGGGGCTCGCCGTGAGCTTCGATCGCAACTTGAAGCTTCACGGCGCCGCTCATTGCCAGGTCCCCTTGATGCCTTCGAATTTCAGTTCGATGGTGGCGTCATCGCCTTTGGAAACGGGTTCTTCGACAAGGTACGCACCGGCCAGCACGTAGACTTTGCCGTTGCTGAATTCGCAGGTGACGGTGATGTCCGTGCCTTCGATCAGCTTCTTCAGCGGGAAGTCGGCGGTGTGCAGCGCGGTCACTTTGAACGACGGCGCGATATCGGTTTCCTTGTAGAAGCCGGGTACGACGGTTTCGCGTTTGACCGCCATCAGCGGGGCTTCGCAGCCGCCATTGATAGTCAGTTGCGCGCCGTCGACTTTGACGTAGCAGGTGCCTGCAATCAGTTGACCCATGGTGTTACTCCCTTCAATAAAAAAGCCCACGCGAGGTGGGCTGAATGCTTGACGCTAAACGCGGTTATCAAGCCGCGTCGTCGTACTGCAGACGGAATTGGTTGAGCAGTGCGAACACGCGCAGACCGTTGATGTAATCCGGCGGGAACAGCACGTTCACGCGGCTCGGGTCCTGCACATCGCGCTCGACGATCAGGTGCTCGGCGAACAGCTCGGCGTTCTCGACGTGGCCTTCCAGTTCGAGCTTGGCGTACTGGGCAATCAGCTCACCGCGAATGGTGCTCGGGGTAACGATTGGCTGGCCGGCGCCGAAGCGGGTGCCGTCGGAGGCCAGTTTGTGGCGACCGTATTTGCTGGTGATCACGCTTTGCAAACGACGCACGATGAACGCCGACTGGTGCATGGTTTCGCTGTCCAGGTAGGAGTTGTCGGCCTGGCCGTAAGCGTTCTTCTGGTAAGTGGTGATCGAACGCTGGATGCGCACGTAACCGCCTTCGTAGTAAGCCGTGGCGATGCCGTAGTTGAGCAGCGACTGACGCTCGGTCAGGGTGAAACGCTCGCTCGCCGGCGCCGGATCGACACCCGGCAGGCTGCCGCTCTGGGTCGGACGGCTGGCGTCGGCGGAGATGAACACCGACGTGCGTGCGGCCAGTGCAGCGGCTTGAACCCAAACCGGTTGCGGTACGCCCGGCTCCAGCGCCTGAATGGTCATGTGCTGGTCGTTGCGGGCCTGGCCAGCGGCGACCAGAGTGCCGACAGTGCCGCGCTTGGCGCTGTAGACGTGACCGAACAGTTGCTTGGCCCAAGACCAGCGACCGGTGCTGTCATCCATGACCGCTTGCCAGGTGTTGAGGGTCGACAGATCCGACCATGGCAGTGCGATGAATTCGAACGGCTCATCGCCCAGCGCCGCGACCGCAGCGACCTGATCCGGTACACCGACGCCGCCGGTCATGGCGGTAATCGCGGTGGTCAGGCCAGCCGGGGTTTCTTCGCCGTTGCTCTTGCCCAGGCGATTGAATTGCAGGCTGATGTCGTTGCCGCTGTCGCCAGTCCATTTCGCGGACAGGGTCACTACACCTTCAGCAGCCGCAGCGCTGACCGGCAGATCGGCGGTGGCGTTGATTTTCTGCGCCAGCGCAGTGGCCGCTTGTGCCGCCGTGGCACCGTTGACCACGGTGGCTTGCACACGCACACCACCAACATACAGGTTGAGCACGCCAGCCTGAGTCGCGGTGCCGGTCAGGGTCAACACGCCTTTGGCGATAGCGCCTTCAACGTTGTGCAGCGGCAGGCACCAGATCTCGCCGATCGGGTCAGCCTTGCGGAAGGTCTCGTACATCGAGGCGAGCATCGAACCTTGGCCGCCGATGCTTTTCGCCAGCGCGACGCTGGAGACCAAAACCAGTTTGCCGACTTCGGTCGGCGCGATGTTGTCGTTGACCTGGGCCACGATCAAACGGCGCATGGCCGAGGTCGCGCTATTGGCGGCCGAGTTGTCCATTTCGGCATAGAACAGCGGTACACGAATGTCCGCGGGGATATTGCTGAATCCGATCGCCATTATTTGGCTCCCTGTGGTTTAGCCGCTTTTGCGGTTTTGAGTGTGATATCGCCGTCGGTCAGACGTCGGCGCCACCAGGCGCTGTCCAGCACTTCACGGCCTTCAAGAGGCAGCAGATCGCCCGCCTCCGGGTCTGGCACGGCACGACCAGCGGCCGGCACTACGGTGATGCGATTGCTCATGGGGTTACGTCTCCAGAGAAAGTCAGTTCCACGCGCCCATCGGGGCCCGGGCGTTTCAGGTTGGGGTCAGCGGGGTCGATCGCATCGACCCGCACGGTGGCCCCGGTAAAGGACGACAAACCGTCCAGTTCACGTTCGTGCCAACTTTCCGCAGGCTGACTCGGCAGATTGCGGCCAAGCTGGAACTCGGCAAAAAAGCGCAGCCGGTAAAAGACGCGGCTGCTGTTGATCGACACCATCTCGCCGCCGTCATAAACGATGGCGCTGTAGTCGGCATCGGCTTTGAAACCCACCAGCGCACGCCACAGTTCGGCGCGCAGGTCGTGCAACAAATCCAGCGCTTTTGTAGCGTCGCTGGCGTCAAGCACCAGAACGATGTCGAAGCGGTCGCGGATCGGTTGGGTGGTGAGGTTTTGGGCGGTGCTGTTACTGGCGAGATCGGCCAGCGGTGTGACGTGGGCCGAAGGTGTCGGCAGATCGGCGTTGCCTTGCAGCAACGCCAGATCGACACCGACGGCAATGTGATTGGCAAGGCCAGGGCATTGCGCACGCAACTGCGTGAGGATCGGGGTGATCTTCATGGTGGTGTTCCAGAATGATGGGAATTACCGCAGGCCCCCATGTGGGAGCGGGCTTGCTCGCGAAGGGGACGGCGCATTCAACATCGATGGTGACTGACACAACGCTTTCGCGAGCAAGCCCGCTCCCACATTGAGTTTGTGCAGGGGTCAGGTCTTGGAGTCGAGGCCGGTTGCCTCGATCAAGCAGCGATAGCTTTCCTCGCGCTTGCCGCTGGCGGTGACCTTTTTGATCGACCAGCGACCGCGCATGAAGTCCGGCCAGGTGTCATCGAGCACCAACAGGCCTTCGGCGGCCAGCAGCGGATCGCCTGGGCAGGTGACCTTCAGCTTGTATTTCTCGCGCAGCATCTTGCGCACTTCGGCTTCGCCGATGGCTTTGGCTTCTTCTTCACTGGCCTGTTTCTGGCGAATGACCTTGTAGGGCTCGGAACCGGTTATCACCTCGCGCAGTTTGCCGGCGGCGATGTCCCAGAAGCAGGTCTTGCATCCCAGGTTCTGGGTACGAGCCGTCTCTTCCAGTGTGGCGCTGATGAAGGCGTGATCACCCGGGCGATTGTTGCTGGTCACCGACAGCCTGACGTTCGGTATCACCTGGCCCGAAAGGTTTTTGAGCTGCGCAGGTTTCGCCAATACGTAGAGGTCGTTGAACGGTTTGGCCACCGCGTCGTACTTGAGCGCCAGCCGCGTGATGAAGCTCATGTCGGTTTCGTTCGACTGATCAACATGAGCAATCCGGATCAGCGCCAGCTCGGGATCGACGCGCGGCGAAAAACCGTGCGGCGAGACCAGTTCGCGAAACAGTGCGCCAAGGGTGGTGGGGCCATGACTGGCCGTGCGCCGTTCCTTGAATCGGGTCTCATCCTTGCCGCTGAAAGGCGCTGCAGTAGCGACCAGCGTCAGGCGCAACGGGAACAGCGTTGGGGTCAGTCGAGTCACCTTGAACTGGCCCTTTTCGACCAGCCCGGACTCCAGATAGCCAACCCGCAGGCCGATTTTTCCGCCCAGGGTCGGCAAGCCTTCAAGGCCTTCCAGGTCGATCACCAGTGTCAGCTGATCGGACTCCATCCCGGCAGCATCAATGTGTTCCCAACTGATCAGGCGCTGGTTCAGCAGGGCATGGTTGGCCCCGTAGATTTCGATCGCCGGTGTAAATCCCTGTGCCATGCAACCTCCTTAGTCCCACGCCAAAATCGGCTTGATCGCGGCGGGTCTGCTGTCGAGTTCCGGCAATGTCACCCAGATGCCCGCGGGCAGGATCGGGCCGTGCTCGGCCAGGGTTGAATTGAGTTTCCACAACGCTTCTTCGGCCTGATCGTCTGACCGGCCCGACTCGCGGTAAAGCAGTAGATTGACCGAATCGCCGGCCATGCTTCGGACCTTACGCATTGTTGAACTCCGCCAGTTCAAGGGTCCAGTCGACCACCATCGCCGTACCATCATCGATGATGCAGGTCTGGGTTTCCTGAACCATGGTGATTCGCCACAGGCCCCAATTACGGCCGATGCCATCAATCAGCGGTAGCGGCACACGAAGGGCTTGCAGCGCCCGCAGCTCATCCAGCCGATCCATAGCCACGGCGTACATTGATTTACCGGTGATGGTCAGGGTTTCGGGTTTCTGGCCAATTTGATGGGACTTGGGTTTGCTGGTGAGAATCTGCAGTTCCGTCCAGCCGCCGTCGGACTTGCGCAGAAAACTGCTGTAGGCAAAGCCGCGTGACAGGCCAAAGATGAAACTGCCCAGGGCCATTTGTTGTTTCATGTGGCGACTCCATCGGTCAGGGCTGCGTCACGACGTGTGGCGAGGGGATTGGTCGGCATGATCTGGCCCAACTGCCCCATGGTTGTTTGCACCACCAGATTGGCCAGTGCCTGGGCGCTGGTCTGGTCCTGACCATTGATGTTAATGGTTGAGTTGAACGTGACCGGCTGGCTGGCGGCTGTGGTGGCAGGTGCCCCGGGGATCGTGGAGGTCGCCGAGGTCGCGATGAGGTCTTTACTGACCTGTGCAGGTGAGCCGAGACGATCGACTTGTGTCCCTAGCTTGTCGCCCAGGGAATCACCGATCGCGCCCCCTGCCATGCTTCCGAGCCACCCGCCAATTGCCGTGCCCACACCGGGCAAAATCAACGTGCCAAGTGCTGCACCGACGGCGGCCCCAGCAGAAGACCCGGCCAACGAGGCCCCGGACGACACGACGGCACGCTTATCGCCCTTCATGACGCCGGTGACCATTTCATATCCGGCACTGAGCAACCGCAGCGGCGGTGCCCGTTTGGCAAGCAGTCTGCCTGCCCTGGCGTAAGAACCGGACAGTGAAGCGGCCGGTGCAGGACTGACGGCTGATGACCCAGCAAATGCCGTCATGCTTGCCGGCCAGGACGTGCCGGACATGCGGGGCAGAACGGGTCGTGCGGGCGACGCCGGCGGTGCACTGATCCGTGGTGGCCGAGGGGTCACCGTGCGGGGGCTTTTCCCGCCTCGACCGGTTTGTTCACGTCTGACTCGAGGCTTGATGCTTGACCGGCGAGGCTTGAGTTTGTCGCCCGCCCCACCGCCCAGCGGTTTACAGCAGCAGTCATGGCCCGCGCCATTTCCGGCAGACGTTTTCTTGGCTTTCGGGTCTTCAATATCGGCAATCAAACCGCCAAGACCGAACGGCAATTTTGAAGCGACGCCCTTGAGCAGTTTGTCGGTGAAATTGCCGAATGCCTTGGCCATCACCGCCACCACGATGGCCGACAGTCCAACGCCCGCAAGGGCCAACGCCGTCGAGGTCTTGGGATGGGCTTCAGCCATATCGGCCACGCCATTAGTCATATTCGTCAGCGAGTCCAGCGTGCCGGTCGCATCCGGCGCCAACGCCGTGATCAGACGATTGAGACTGGCATCGAACGCGTTCCAGCTTCGCTGAGGGTCTTTGCCCGCAGGCTCGGCACTGCGTTCAATCGCGCCGCTGTAAGCCGGTGTCAGTGGATCATTAGGCTCGAGCAATGAAAGCGGCGCCTGTGCCTCCCCGGGCTTGCCCATCCACTGGCGCACGCCCCCCTCACCCTTGAATGGCGATGCGAGGCTGCTCTGGGTCGCTTGCGAGGGCACAAGCGTCGACGTTCCTTCCAGTTTGGCCGGAGCGACCAGCGAAAACGCTTTTTGCAGGTCTTCGGGTTTCGCCAGCAGTTTGCGTACACCGTCGTCGCCACTGAAAAGTGTCTTGATCAGCTCCGTTTGCTGCTCTGCCGGTTGTTGCTTAAATGCCGCCAACGCTTTGACAAGGTTGTCCGGTACGTTTTCGGTCAACTTGCCGGGATCAAGGCCCAACGCCTTCCACGCCGACTGCTCGGCCGCCGAGCCTTGGATGCCTTTGCCCAGGGCTGCGCTGATACTTTTCACCGCCGCGCCGGCATCGGCTTTGTCGACATCAGCGTTGAGCAACGCGGCTGACAGCGCCGCCAACTGCTCGGGCAGGATCGCCACTGCAACGGCCGACTCGCCGGATTGCTGCACGACCGAGCCGATGTCGGCAGCCGTCGCATTCAGTCCGCTGTTGCCCAGATGCTGAGTCGCATCGGCCAGCAGCTGACCTTGAGTGCGATCCAGTTTCATCGACACTTGCCAGGCCGACAGCATTTCACCGGCCGACTTCAGGCTGATGCCGAACGCCGACGCATTGACCGCTGCATCCTGGGCAAAGTCCAGCAGCACCTGTTCCTTGTCGGCGCCCTTGAGACCCGCGCCAATCCCGGATCGGCCAGCCGCGACTTCGACCTGCACCAGATCCACGACCGTCGCCCCACTGCCGGCAACTCGTTTGTCGGTGGCCAGTTTAAGGTTGGCTTTCGACAGCGTGTCGAGGTCGCCACTCAGGCCTTGAACCTGCTTGATCTGGGCCATGGCGGCTTCCAGGGCCATGTCCGATTGCAGGTAGGCCGGAGGCGAGCGTTGTTCAATCTCAGCCTTGAGCTTTGACTTGCTCTCACCGCCAGCCGCCGGCGCGGCAATTACCATTGGCACCTTGAACGATGCCAAGGCTGTGTTCAGCCCCAGGACAACGGCGCCGAGTTTGATCTGTTCACGCACCAGACTGCGGATGTCCAGGCTGGCCGTGATCAGCGCCTCTTTCAGTTCGGACAGTGGTTTGATCAGGCTGTCTGTGGCCGATCCCCCTGCCGACAAACCGGAACCCGCGCCGCCGGTTTGCGCGGCGTAAATCAGCGAAAACGATGTGTCTGCCATGCCGCTCTACTCCTGTTTCACGCCAAGGCGAGTGATCGCTATGTCGTAGCGGCGCAACGCCTTTTCGGCGTCCCATTCCAGAATCTCCGCCTCACTTACCGAGTAAATGAGCGGGACGATATCGAGGATTACTTCGATGTCGCGTTCCGAAAGTAGGCCGCCGGCTGGTTTAAAAAATCGTCTATGCGCACCTGCAACTGGGTCCAGTCCGGGACGGTCAAGTGAGCCAGATCGGGGATCATCAGGCCGGCGCAGTGGGCGGTGATGAACTCGGCGCGTTCCTTGGCCGATTTCAGTTTCTTCATCACTTTGGTGGCGCGCAGTGCGGGCATTTCCAGGCTCAGCGAGGTCACGGTGCGGCCGGTCACAGCGAGCGGTTGCAGCAGTGGCACCTGATCGGGGTCGTCGGACTTTTGCGCGTCTTCGACTTGTTCCAGAAAGTAAGACGCCGGACGGGTCGACATCTCGTGCACGTATTGGGCAATGCTCACATAGTCCGGGCGTTTGAGCTGATCGAGCTCCTTGACCGACAGGCCAGTGGCGAGCAGCGCCAGTTCGAAGAACTGATCGTCTTCATCATCGCCGGCGCGTTCCAATGCTTCTTTTTGCGCGGCGTAAAACAGTGGCTTGAGCTGGATCGTTTCGATCTGCGCACCGTCGTCACCGGTGATCGGCGACAACAGGTCATGCTGGGGTGGCATCCACGACATGAATGAATTCCTTGGTGATTCTTGAGGAGGGTGTTGCTAAACATCGGCCAGTCACACTGGCCCAATGTGGGAGCGGGCTTGCTCGCGAAGGCGGCCTGTCAGATGAATGAGTGTCGACTGTCACACCGCATTCGCGAGCAAGCCCGCTCCCACAGGGTCAGGTGCCGGGCTGGCTTACAGCGTTACGGCATCAGCACCGCACGACGCGCATCACCGAGGATGTCGACGCCGTTGAGTACGAACTTCTGGGTGCGCACGTCGATGTCGATCACCGGGATGCCGTTTTCCAGGCGGGTGTAGGTGCGGCAGGAGAAGTCCAGGGTCGTCAGGGCTTTGCCACCCATTTTGATAGCGTCTTCACCCATGGTTTTGAGCTTGCCGCCGATGGTGTGGTAGGTGAACCAGGTATTGCCGTCCTGATCCTGACCGGCTTCACGCACGTTCAGCAGGATGTCGTCACCCAGTTTCACGCCCATGGCGAGCAACACTTCTGCGCCCGTGCCTTGCAGCTTGATCTGAGCATTGAGCGCCTTGGCACTCTTGGCCATTTCCTCAATGATGAAACGGCCACCGGTCATGTTCTCCATCTCGAAATCAATCTTCGGCGGAGTAAATTCTTCTACGGTCGCCGACAGCGGCAGGCCTTGCAGGGTGGCCGCGATGGCCTGTCTTACGCGGTTGGTAAACATTAGAGAACGTCCTCCAGGAACTGCTCGATGATTTCATCGCGGGCGTTGAGTTGATAAACCATGTGTTCGTTCGGCGCGTAACGGCCGTAGTCGATGACCACGTACCAAGTGCCGTTCTTGTACTTCTCGACGCTGTTGAGTTCCGGGTGCAGATACACGCTGCCGCCCGGAATGGTTTCGTCGGCGACCAGGGTTTGCAGCCAGTCGTTGATGCGCTTGACCTCTTGATCCATGAACGACTTGGTGAGGTTCTTGGCCATGGCTTTCTGGCCGGCCTTGACCAGCTTGCGGCTGATCGCATCTTCGAGGCCGACGTAGCTGATGAACTTGCCGGTGATCGAGCGGTTACCCAGTAGCGAGAAGCCGCCGAGCACGGTGCGGGCGTAGTAGCTCACGCCGTAACGGTTGAGCAGATCGCCTTCGGTGGAGGTGTCGAGGATGTTGTATTCCACAACGCGGGACACGTCTTCGGCGTAGGTCACCTGGTTGCCCGGGCTCTCCCACTGCTTGACCTTGGCCAGCGCGGCAATTGCCAGACTGGAAGGCGCGAGGAAGACGTTTTTCTTCGCGGCTTTCGAGTACACGGCCGGCATGTTGTGCACCACCAGGCAACGGTCGAAACCGAGATCCGCGCCGCCCAGTTCCTGGCTGTACAGCACTTGATCAGCAACCGAGGCGTCCTTGCCGTCCAGCACCACACGGGCCTTGATGCGCTTGCCGAACGAAGCGAACTCGCTGGCCACCGCTTTGGTGCCGGTGAAGCCCGGCGCGCCGATGATGGTCAGGTCTTCCGGGACACTGCCCAGTGCGGCCAGCCCCAGCTTGCGGCCGGTCGCCGGCTCAACGCCGCCGATCACTGCGTTGACGGTGTCGGCCGGGGTCGCGCCCGCTTCGACGATCACCACGTACACCGGCACCTTGACCACTTTGAGGATCTGGTAAACCGCGTGATACAGAGTGCCCTCTTCCGAACCGGTCGGATCCAGCAGCGCGTGAGTGGTGAAGCTGTTGATGCGGAACGGGGCGTTACGCGGAATCAGCGGATCAGCCTTCGGCGCGGTGCCGACCAGACCGATGACGTTGTCACCCAGGCCACCCATGGCCTCGGGGGATTCGGTGGCATTGACGGTAATGCCGTTGTGCTCGAAGTTCAAAACCTCAGCCATGTTCAGTCAGCCTTCTTGGCAGCGGCCTTTTTGGCCTGGGTGGTAGGTGTTTTCAGTTCCAGTCGACCGGCGGTGTGCAAAGCACTCGCCTCGACGTCGAGCAGATCAAGGTCTTGACCGACGCTCGACCAGTGCCCACCGCCGGTGGGGAATGGGACGAGCACGGTGTAGGTTTGGCGGGTTGCCATTTTTCGTTTCTCCATAAACGGGAAAGCCCCTCGTGGCGAGGGGCTTGGCGGGTGTTGAATTGCGGATATAAGAACGCCCCGGCGATGCGGGGCACTTACCAATTTTCAGGATTTAACTTCAATCAGACGTAACACTTTCAGTCAGGAAAACTCCTCAAGAATCACTACGCCAGAGGCGCCCTTTGCCCCCGTTCTTGCAGGACTGGAAGGAGAGCATGCAACTCCGCCCCCACCGGATCCATAACCTGATCCCGGAGAGGCGGGGATATTGTTTCCTGCGTCTCCTCCACCGGAGCCGAGCGGGCTGCTCGCCCCATGACCAGCGAGTGCCGATAAACCCACGATGATGGCTGGAGCTCCCGACTGGCCTGCACAATTCAAGATGTTACCTCCGATGGAGATCGCTCCCGCTGAACCACCCGGCACCAAAGCGAAAGCGTTGTTTGCAACAGCACTTCCAGGCACACCCGGCGAACCACCTGGAGAAGAAATTAGCTCGCCTAACGACGTGGTCCCCCCTGTGCCTCCCGCCAATCCGGCCGCACCAGCAGTACCTCCTGCTCCAATGAGCACCGTTTGACCTTGTCCAATTTCCTGTGCGGAAAACAATGCCTCGGCGTAACTGCCTGACGCTCCACCTCCGGATGCGGAAATTTGAGTTGCCGACGTTGCAGCCGAACCTCCAGAGCCGCCTCCACCACCGACTATTCGTATCCGGACTTTTTTCATTCCAGGTGTCGGTATGTATGTGCCATTAGCGGTGAATTTTTGAATGTTAAGCAATCGGCCGATTTCATTGCTCTCGACCCGTTGAGCCAACGCGGCGATATCGATGCTTCCCTGATTGATCGGTGCGTTCCAGGCTTTGATGCACCACAACACAGCCAAGTTGCGCGGGCGAGTCGCACCAAAGGCTATCTGGTCATTGTTTGATACGGGGGCACTTGTGTTTGGGGTGGAGACTGTATATTCGGCTCCCGGGTAATCCGCAGCATTGACAGTGTCATATCCCATATTAGACAGGGCAGTGACTGGTGACGTAACAGAGTTCCTGTCTGAAACATTCGCTACCGAAGTGCCTATGTCAAAAATGTGTTCAGACCCCTTCTGCCAACTGCCAACTGCCCGACCAGCATCGACTCCACGTCCGTGATCCCAACCACGAAGAAACTCACCGCGCGACTCAGGAAGCCGGAAGTTACCTACGCCTTCATCGCCCTTGTTGTAAGTGGTACCGAGATAAGCAGCCAGATCCGGATAAGTCGCAATGCTCTGCACACTACCATCCAGCTCCAGATAACCGGGTGCAACGATCCCCGTAGGAAATGCCAGAACAGCACCCACCGGAACGGCGGACTTGAGTCGTTCAACTTCCTTGGCCAGCGCGGCTACATCGAGGGTTCCCTGATTGACCGGGGCGTTCCAGGCTTTGATGCACCACATGACGGCGATGTTGCGGGGGCGGGTTTCAGAAGCCGCACCAAAGTTGTAGGTCCTGACGCGACCAATAGTCAGCTCGGCGTTGTCACCTTCCGTACGTAGAATCCAGTCCGCGGCCGTATCCTTCAACACTACAGTTGGTGTCTCCCCATTTGGGTCAACAGCCTGCCCACCTCCCGACCCGGTCGGAATGGAATGGTAGTGCGCCTTTAGACTGTCAGATTGAAAGCTACCGGCAGCACGCCCGGTATCCACACCACGCCCATGATCCCAACCACGCAAAAACTCGCCACGCGCCTCGGGTAACCGGAAATTCCCGCCCCCCTCATCACCCTTGTTGAACTTGCCGCCCAGATAGGCGCTCAAGTCCGGGTAAGTCGCGCTGCTCCTGACGCTGTTATCCAGCTCCAGAAAACCCGGCGGCGGCGCATCCACGGGAAACGCTACAATCGACCCCACCGGCAACGCCGAGGCCTTGGCAATCAACGCTTCAACTTCAGCCTTGGTGTACGAATCCTTGATGCCAAATCCGGCCAGCGTTTCAGGGTTCGCACCCGCCGACGCCCGGCCATATTCATCAACTGTCAGACTCTTGTAAGTCCCGGCAGTAATCCCGGTGCGCCCTGCCAGCATCTTGAACGTCAGCGCAGTTGTACCTAGGACAATTGGTGCATTGGTAGTCAGGTGCCACAGCGAATCACCGTTGGCCGTGCCCTCCTCCACCATGACCGTCAGGCCCGGCGTCACCTTGGCGCTGGAGTTGGCGTCGGTCGCCCGCACCCAGTCACCGTTGGCGACAATCCACAGGCCATTGTCCTTGGCCAAAGTCTGATTCGCCAGCAGCACACGGTCGCTGGCAATCACCGCCACACCGTCGATCTGCTGCGCGCCGTTCAACACGACATTGCCGGTCGCTGCAACGCGCACCGATTGCTTGCCATCGAGCTTGCCGAGCTCTTCGGCGAGATAACTCATGACCCAGGCACGGGTGGCTTTAACCACCGTGTCATCAATCAACAACGTCACCAAGGACGCATTACTGGTCTCGAAAATCGAGCGAATGTAAAACTCTTTCCCCGAGCCGGACGTGGCCAGAACCGGTTTGAACGACTCCGGATATTTGACGATGGCATAGAGAATCCCGGTGTCAGTCCACAACCCGGCCTCTCGCACATACCAACCGCCAACATCCGGCGGTATGGTGACTTCGGCGAGCAGCCAGCTCGGGTTCTTCTCGTCCTGGAACAGCGCATTGAGCGGCCCGCGCCAGACTTCGCGTTTGAGCGCCGTGGCAGTCGCGGCCGGGTTGTAGACCGCGCCGCCGCCGTCACCGACAGAAATCTGCGTCAACTTGATCGGTACGCCCGCGGCCTTGCACGCCGTTTCGTAGGCAATCCCTGCGTTGGTGAGCAGGGTGTAATAGTCAGCCATTCAGGCCCCCTGAGGATAAATAGTGGATGTTTCGACGGTGTACATACCGGCGGCCAGGAACGCCTCTCCCGAGGCTTCGAGCCCTTCGATGAACACCGGATATACCGTCGTCAGCTCACCGCAGAAAGTCGCGGCGGCGATGCAATGGCTGCCGAACGCACTTAAGCCAACCGTTACTGAAAGAATGTCCCGCTCGCTCTTGGCATCGGCCAGACGTCGGTCGAGACGGGCGTCGATTTCTTCGCTGTAGGGGTGGTCGCTGAAGGCGCGCACGGTAAAGCTGTAGGGCGCGCCGGGCGGTGTCTGCTCGTACCAGGCGCGGATTTCCGGGCGCAGTTGCAACCCCTTGGCGGCGTTTTCCAACGCCTTGCGGGTGCCGGCCTGGCGTGCGGTGGGCCAGGCGAGTTCGACGGTCAGGCGTTTTTCCGCTTCCGGTGCGGTGGTGCTCCATTCGGCAACACCGCGATCCGCCGCCAGATACGGCAGAAACGCGACCGGTGTTTCGCTCGGGTTCATCAATTCGGGAAACGGCGGCGCGATGCGATCAAGCAGTGCGCCGAAGCCCAGATCCAGACCGCGTTCGAGTGCCGAGCTGTTGGCCGGCAACAAGGTCGGGCGTTGCGTTGGCTCACTCATAACGTCAGCACCTCGACCTCGACCGCCGTGCAATACGGCGCCTGAAACGCAGTGGTCACGATCGGCGCCAGCGGTTCCAGAATCTGCAGTTGCACGGCACCGGCGCTGTGCAGCGTGTAGTCGATCCAGCTCGGATCGACCCGTCCTTCGAGGCGATGACAACTGTCGGCGTAATCCTGCAATTGCTGCTGCGCGGCGACTTGGGTCAGGCCCGAATCGGGGCCGGAATTGATCTTGGCGACCACGCGAATTTTGTAGCGCTGAATGTCGGCAGCCTTGACGGTGACGAGGTCAGTTTCCGGTCGCACATCGGGCCGGGCGAAGTGCTGGCGAACGCCATCAAGCAATGCCTCGGACGGCGTGCCGTCACCATCCCGCGCAAGTACGGTGACCTGCACTTCGCCCGGTGCGGTGCGGCGTCCATTGCCATCCTTGACCTGTGCGGCGAGGCCGTCCGGGTTGAAGGTGTAAGTGACATTCACCACACCGGCATCGGTGGATTCGACTTTCACCGTCGGCCGTTCGCCCAGGGTGAACACCTCGCGACGATACTGCATCCGCGAACCCGCCGCCGGTGCGTGCGGCGCCAGGTAATAACGCAACCGGGCGTCGTCGTCGCTTTCGTAAATCGCCGGCACTGGCGGGAATGCCGCCGGATCACCTGGATCCAACAACTGCCGCTCCAGGCCCATGTCCGCCAGCCGAGCGTCGAGGTTACTGCCGGTCGCCCACCACGCCAGCATCTGCTTGATGCGGGCGTTGTATTTACGCTCGTGGGTTTGTAGTCGAACGCAGAAGGCTTCAAGCGCCAGGGTCAGCAGTTCGCTTTCGTTTTCCAGGCTGGTCTTGAGTTTCGCCGCGCTGGCCGGCGAGCGGGCGCCGACGTATTCGATGACGAAGCTTTTGAACTCGGCGAGCAGGTCTTCGAAGGCGTCGACGGCGATCAGCGCGGGTTCGGCCAATTGGTTCTGGCCGGGGATCAACATGCTCATGTCACGACCTCGAAGGTTTGTTGACGGTTTTTCCAGGTGCCGGCGAAACGCAGCAGCAGACCGGCGCCCTGACGGCTGGCGACGATCACTTGCGGCTGAAAATCATCGATGCCGTTTTGCTTGTTGTAGAACGCTTGCGCTGCGTGGCTCTGGGCCAGAAGCAGCACGTCGTCACCGAGGTTCTGCCCGAGCAGCGAGGGGATCAGCGAGCCATACAGGGGCCGTTTTTGCCGGGTGCCCAGCGGCGTAGTCAGGGCCCGGGTCGCGCGCTGCACAAACTGCAGCCAGTCGTCGACCGTGGCCCCGCTGTCTCTATCGATTCCGATCATGGAAGGCTCTTTGAATCAGGGGCTGATGACACGGCCCTGGTGATCGACCAATGGGCCGCTGAAGTGAACGCCCGAGGCGTCGATGGTCAGGCCGACCGCGCCCAGTTGCAGGTTGATCGCCTGCGGGGTCATTGCCAGTCGCGCCGGGCCGATGCTCAGCTCAAGCGCTTCACGAGAACCACTGAAGGCTGCCGGGCCGTTCTGCCAATGCAGGGTGTGTGTGGCGTCGTCGTAGCCGCTTTCGCTGCCGTCCTGATGCACGCGGCGCGTCAGCGTCGGTACGGTCGAGGCCGGCGGAAAACGGTCACTGTTCAGACCGAAAAGCGCCACGCTCTGCGCGCCGCTTTCACCGCTGCCGTAGTTGAACAGCAGACACTGCTCACCCACGGTCGGGATCCGCGATTCACTTTGCGCTCCGGCGCTCGGGTTGAAGAACTTGATGGCCGGCGTGAGCAGGCCACCGTGGCTGACCGTGCAGGTATTGCTCGCCGCATCGACTGTCTGGCAGACGCCGATGCGGCAGTAGCTCTCGGCGCGCCGATGCAGGTCTTCGATTTCCGCTTCCATCTCGGCCAGACGTTCGATGACCGGGCCCAGTTGCATGCGCAGCAATGCGTCGAACATCGGTCAGGCCTCCAGCGCGGTGTATTGGTCGGGGTCGTCGATGTTGCTGACTTCCCAGGTACGAGCGAATTTCGGCGTGCCGAGTGGATCGTCGAGCAGCGTCGGGCCGAGGTAGAGCGTCTGGTTGAACGTCAGGGTCCAGGCTTTGTATTGCTGCTCGGCGCGGATGAGCAATGAAGGCAAGCCGTCAATGTTCATCGGCAGATCGCATTGATCGCCGGGCAGGTTCCAGCGGTTGTCGGTAATCAGGTTTTTCAGCACGGCGATCAGATCGCACGCTGCAAACGCCGTCGCAGAAAGCGCCGGGATGACTTGCAGCGACAGCGTCATGACATGAGCGATACGTCCATCAGCGGCACGTATTCCCGGTGCATTGCGGTCGAAGTCAATCAACACCCAGGCTTGATCGCCCGGCGCAGTGAAATCATCGTGATTGCCGACGTTGAGGTTGAGCCCGGCGGTGTTGCGCAGTGTCGTCGCGATGGCTGTGAACAGTTGCGACGGCTGCTGGATCGGTGTGGGCATACATGACCTCCTTTTCAATCGTCCACGCGAAGCCCTGCCGCCCAAAGGGCGGCACGAATAACATTCAAGGTTAAGGCTGGTCGCGGGGTGGAACTTCGCAGACGCCGATGCGCTTGGCAGCCCAGCGTTCGTACAGACCGATAGCGACGTCGGCGCCAGCCATTGCGGTCAGGCAACCAAAGGCGCCGGCGGCCCAGATCGACAATCCTGCGGCATACAACAGCATGATTGCCGACACGCCGCAGATCATGCAGGCGCCGGAGCGCAGGGCCAGGCGCCGCAGCAGCGACCAGCCGCGGGCGCCTTCCTTGTCGGCGCGCCACATTTCGCCGGACACCCCGCCCACTACGGCGAGTAGGATGACCAGCCAGATCGGCATGTCCGCCAACGCTTGTTGCTCGCTTGTCATGTCACGCCTCCTGGGGGTGAGTGATGAGTGGTGTGTGTTGGGTTCAATCGTTTTCTCTTGAGGTAGGCATTCCAAAAAGCCCGGCAGTCCGCCGGGCTTTTCAGTAATGCGCTCTCGGAGCCGGGATTAGTTCGATACGGCCAATCAGAAGGTGCGTCCAGAAACCGCTGTCCTTAATACGAAGCGATTCATTGCGCTTACATTTGGCGTTTGTATCGGTAAATGCTGCGCCTCAAGCACTAGTCAGTAAGGCGCGACCGGCCAGACGATGTTTGCCGGGTAACCCGACTGTTTTTCAATATCGCTGACAGCAATGGAGTAAACCTTGTGAGCCAACAGCAAAGCCTGGTCTTCAGGGCTGGCCACACCGGTATCAACCTTGAACTGCAGGGAGTTGAGCAGCAACCAGTAAGCGGCGGAGTTCAACAGTTGCGCTTTGAGCATTTGGGCCTGATTGATCAACTCTTGCTCGGTCGGTGGTGGCGGTACGTATTCGGCGAAAGTCCAGATACCGTCGGTTTTGGTGGCGACCCAACCCAGTTGCACTTCAGGGTGGTCGGTCACTTCTGCCCAAATGATACTTGGGTGAAACATCTGCGTAATGTCGCCGTCCGTTTCAAAGAACTCGACGATTCGATCCTGATCAACACGTCCATATCGGCGCATTTTTTTTCCTTTTCAGAGTGACTTGATAAGTGGTTTATCGATGTGCACTGCTCAGCCGTACTGGCTACGCAGGATTTCGATGCTGACGCCCCAGGCAGGCATTCCAAAAAGCCCGGTTGTCCGCCGGGCTTTTCAGTAATGCGCTCCTTCGCCTTCCCTTCAATCCTGTGAACCTGAAAGGAAGCTGACTTTTCGGCGCTACTGGCGCGGTACGAGTCCATTCAAATTGTTTTTCCGACCGCGGTCCCTGCCCGCCGGATAACTGCTTGTGGTGCTTTACGCTGCACACCCGGGTCAGTTGCCAACCCTCTGAACCGTTGAGGCCGGTTCATCGCTGCCTGTTCTTGTGGAACTAAAGAGCTTTCGTTTCCAGCCGCTTTGTCGAGCGGCTTGGTAGCAATAATATGCATGTATGCATATACAATCAATGCGTAAATGCATTTATTTATGCGCGATCAATGCACTAACGCATGAAAGCCGCATAAATCAAGGCGTTGAGGGTTTTGCGCAGACGAAAAAAAACCCGCCGAGGACGGGTTTTATCTGACCGGGGTCTGCTTAACGGGCGTACATGCCCCACCAGAAGACGTGACCGAGGATGACGATCTGCTCTTCCTGGATTTCCTGGAAGGTGTAGTCCTCGTCCGGATGTTCGTCGCGGTTGAAGCTGCGCAGGCGAATGCCCGTAGGCAGGCGATAGAGTTGCTTCACCCGCAACTGGCCGTTGTGATTGATCGCATACAGGTCGCCATCAATGATGTCGCCGATGCCACACTTGCCCGCATTCACACCAACGGTGGCGCCATCGCGCAACACCGGCGTCATGCTGTTGCCACGCACGGTCACGCATTTGGCCTGGTCGAACTGCACGCCGTTGTGCCGCAGGCTGCGCTTTCCAAAGCGCAGGCTAGAGCGCTCGCTTTCTTCGATGACGAATCTTCCTGATCCAGCTGCCAATTCAACCTCGCGAAGAAAGGGCACCGACACCTCGTCGTCATCGACAGGGGTGTCGTCGTCCCACAGCATTATGTCCTTGAGTTCCGCATGCACGTCACCACGCGCGACACCGGCCGACGGCGCAACATCCGCGCGCCCGCGCAACTGATCGGTGCTTACATTGAAGTACTCGGCGATCTTCGAGATGTGTTTATCCGAAGGATCGACGATCTTCCCGCTGAGAATCCGCGAGAGAGTGGATTGAGGCACGCCGGTGCGACGGTGGAGCTCCGTGGGGGAGATCCCGTGCTGGTCGAGCAGTGCTCTTAAGACGGAGGATACGTTGCGTTTTTGCATAACGCGCATAGTGCTTGAAGTTTTTACCGAAGACAAATGCTGATTTGCATAAGAGTGCATAAATTTACGTTGCGCACTCATGGATCACGAAAGCGGTCTATCAACTGGCCATGGTAATCTAGCGCCACTCAGAAAAGTCCTACAGGAATTTCCTATATTCCCTTCAAGCGTAGTGACCTTTTCTGACTCGATACTGAACTCCCGCGTCAGTACGACCCAGCGCCTGTCGACACACAAGTTGCCACGACAGTCGAGTGATAGATCAATACTGAGCCAACCATGACCACACCCCATGTAAAACAGCGCAAGAACAGCGATATCGAAGCGCTGCGCGCGCTGGCGATCATCCTTGTCATCTTCGCCCACATCGCGTTGATCCTGTCACCGCAATCAATCTATTGGGATGTGCTTGCCGATTTCCGCTTCGGTTACGGGGTGGACATCTTCTTTTGCGTCTCCGGCTTCATTATTACCAAATCCATTGCCAACGAAATTCCATCGAGCCGAAGTTTTCATGAGTTGCTGGAGTTATGTGTTCCGTTCTGGGTCCGGCGATTCTGGCGACTGATGCCATCGGCGCTGTTCTGGATCGGGGTGTCCCTGCTGCTGTCATATCTTTACGGCGGTAAAGGCGTATTCCTGCAGTTGGAGATATTCGTTCACTCTGCTCTGGCGGCAGCCCTGCAATACATGAACGTGGTGTACGCCGTCAGCCGAGATACCGGTACGCTCGGCGATGCCGGGATTTACTGGAGTCTTTCCCTGGAAAACCAGTTTTACCTGGTATTGCCGATCATTGCGGTGCTGGCCGGTCGGCGCTGGATGCCGGCGGTCTTCATCGCGGTGTTCCTGGCGCAGTTTTTCCTCACCCGCCAACTGATTCGCCCCACCCCCGAGTTATGGGCATTTCGTACCGATGCCATTTCTCTTGGGGTGTTATTGGCCCTGTGGCAAGGCAGCGAAAGCTACAAACGCCTGGAACCGACCTTTCTGAAAAATGGTTGGGTCGTTGTGATCTTGCTGGCGGCCATGATTATTTTGCTCGCAGCACTGACCGCGCCCAATCCGCCTCTGCCCTTCGCCATGGGCCTGACGGCCGTCGGGTCGGGCTTGCTAGTCTGGGTCGCCACTTACAACAAGGACTATCTGAGCGGCCATCGTGCACTGGTTGCAGTGTGTAACTACATTGGCTCACGTTCGTACGCGATCTACCTGACGCACGTGATAGCGCTATCGCTGGTTCGGCACTGGTTCTTCGCCGCCCCAGGCGACTCGCAGCCAACTCCGTTTGAGGGGGGCTACACGGCACTGTACATCGCTGTATTCGTGGCGATCACCTTGCTGTTCTCCGAGTTCAACTATCGCTATATAGAGAGCCCTATGAGAAGGCACGGCGAAAAACTGTCGCGCAACCTCAAATCACGATTTGCAGTGGCTTGAAACTGAAGCGATGGATTCTCGATGCGGCAAGATCAAAACGCTATAGCACTTCACGTTTTGATCTTGCCGGATAATTGATCAGATCCTGATTATTGAGATGCACTCGATAAAAGAGTTTTTTATCGAGTACATTGCTGAAAAGACAAAGCGCCGTTACTGGTTAACGTTCCAGCAATACGGCGGCGCAGTCGCCCTTCTGGCCGCTCTGGCCTTGATTGATTTTATAGACATGGCCACCTGTCACATCAAACAGATGCCCGTTGCGCTTCCAGAAATCATCGGGAGCACCGTCTGCATATACAAAATCGAATGTGCACATGAAATCCTTGAACTGTTCAGTCTCTTCAGGACTGGCAACGCCATTGGCATTGACGAAGAATTTATAGGGCGCATAGCGCATTGGCAAGGTTTTCAATCTAAACATAAAGAATCCGAAGATAGAATCCTTACCATCCACATACATAATGCGTGCATTCCTGGCGGCATGTTTTTTTAGCACATCTGCCTTGATTCTGTATTCCTCATTAAGAGGTACTGACGCTCTCTTTTCGCTAACAAAAAACATGTTCAACGGTGGAGCCGTCACGCTGGCGGCGCCAATCATAAGTACTGCAATCAGTGTGCAACGAACAATGGAGAGCCCATCCCTGGCAGCAAAGTACTGAAGAAGAAAGGCCGCGAAAAACACGACCATGAAGTACCTGCCGAATGAATAAACATCACTAAACCAACCAGAGGTAATAGCGACATACGACAAGAACAGTATATACAGAGCAGAGCTTGACAACAAAAACCCAAACGTCAGGAAAAACCCCTTTCTATCGCAGTATCGATTATAAGTGAGTGCTATTGCAGCACAGGTCGCGATACAGATGAACAACCACAAATGGATACCGGCAGACAGGAATGGTAGTTCGTAGGCCACAGGCAAGAGCGGAGCATTTGGAAAAAAATTCGTCATTACATGACGCAAGCCGATGGAAAAATTCTCGATAATACCTGGCCCCTTGAACATTATCGAAGGACCAGCAAAAGCGTTTTTCAACCCGTAAGCTGCGACATAAGCTTCCCACGATAGAAACGTCGCCAACACCGCCACCAGGATCATCAGCGAACGGGGCAGCAGCGCCTTGAGCGTAACCCCATCAGCAAAACGGCGCATGCCCACGTAGTACATCAGAACAAGCATGCCGAGGATCAGTCCTACATGCTTGAGCAGCACCACACTAATAACTGCCAACAGCATGATTTTAAAACTGTCATTTTCGTTTTTCAGTGAAAAGCGTAATGCCATCAGAAAAACAAGTGACTGCAAAGGGTCGATCAACAGCGTCAATGTAAGTGACTGGAAGAACGCCAGATAGGTGAAGAACACAATCACAACGGTGGTCAGCCATTTGCCGCGAAACTCGGAGTAGGAAACGCAATAAATAGCAGAAAGACTGAAGAGCCAAGTCACCAGATAGAATGAACTTATACCGCTCCCGGCCAAAAAAAACTCGGTAAAATACCTCAACAACGTTATACCGGGAATATAATTTGGAAATTCCAGAATTTCCTTGTCAGTGGGCAAATTGTGATTGATTGCCAAAAATTCCGCCTCAGCCCCCCAATGCGAAAACTCATCCCAAACCCAATATTCTGCGCCCCAGGAGAAAACCAGCGCCAGCGCAAAAAGAATCGCCAGTTCACCCCCCTGACGCAATATCGAATATCGGTGTTGCTTACCGGTAAACAGTGACCAGATGCCAAGCCCACCGCCAACGATTGCGGCAAAAACCACTACTTTCACGCCAAGTTCAAGTTGCTGTATGCAGCCAAACACATACAGCAGAACCATTGCGAGCATCAGTCCAACCGGATACTCAGACCGGTACTTTGAAGAGAACACTCTAGAGGCGAGCGACGCCAACCCTAAAAAAATCGAATAAATTGCCAGTACGTTTAACACCTGCACCTTCCATGTAACTTGAAATATCTTTAAAAACGGTGTATCCACGCCGTTTCCCTTTCAGAAAGACTGTCACTCGTTCGGATTTAATCCGCCCCTGCATGCCCTGAACAATATTTCCAGCACCGAAAAATTTCCCTTGAAAGAGCTGATTTTGGTAGGCACTTCACCTTTTGGATAACGTCGAACCGTGGGCAGTTCCACGCAGCGATATCCCAGTTTTGGTGCACGATAAGATAAATAAGCCAATAATTCGTAAGTCATGAAAACCTCGCGGAAGATCGACACTTGGGGATCAAGCAACAATTTTCTGCTGTAGGCGCGAAAACCTTGGGTAGTATCAGTCCATTTAAAACCTGAAGTCAGGCTGAGTAATGGCGCATGGATGAAGCGGATCGCGAAGTCGCGCATAAGCGGCGTGTTTTCTGCAATACCGCCAGAAACAAAACGCGATGCCTGAACAAAGTCGACGCCCTGTTTCAGCGCCTCAATGAAGCGTGGAATTGCGTCAGGATCGTCCTTGTCGTTGCCATCGATGGTCACGATCCCCTCGTAGCCCTGATCGAGAACGAACGAATAGGCGCAGCGCAATTGTGCACTGAGCTTGCCGGGGCCAGTCTTGACCAGCAGGCCCCGGACACCGACCTGTTGCAGGGCATCCAGCGCCAGGGAGCCATCGGTACTGCCGCCGTCGACAATGATGATATCGGCATGGGATGCGATGTTGCAGGCCGCCATTCTGGCCAGCAGACTCTTGATCCTTTCACCCTCGTTGATCAACGGAATGACCACACAGAAATCGTGCTGACGGCCCAGCCACAGTGGAGTATCGAAGGCTGGCACTTGCCAACTGATGCGCGCGGCAGGATCAATCGGGGAAGATGTCATTTTATGTTCCATCACGCCACGCGCGCCGTAATCAGCGCCACGCCGGCAATTACCAATAAAATCCCTACCCCGGTAGTCCAGTGGAAGGGCTCACGAAAAATCAACACTGACGACATTGCTACCGCCGCCACGGCCCCGGCGGTCAGCACCGGGTGCGCGACATTCAGCGGCAGGCGCGCGAGCGCGGCGGCATATAACAGAAAGGCCGCCCCGTACAAACCAAGCCCCAGCCAGAACGGCCAATTGCTCAAAGCACTCAGCGGGTCAGTGAGGGACGGGAAGCGACGTGGGGCAGTCATGGCAATCTTGATCAAAACGCTGGCTGACGCGTTGGACAGAATGCCCAGAAGCAGGATCATCCACTTCATCATGCTTGCCCTCGATAATGCGCAATCGCCTTGACCAGGGCACGCTCGATGGAGACCGCGTGCGGCTCACCGGCAGTGGCGACCATTTCTACGGACACCACATGTTCCGGCAGATAATGCCGGACAGCGGCACTCATGCTCGTGTGATTCGTCGGGCCATCGCCCAGCGGGACAAGGTTTGGCTCACTCGCGTGAATGTGCCCGATCAGTGAGGAGCAGTCTTCCAGCATCGTCAGCGGATTTTCTCCGTTGATGGCCAAGGCTCCGGTGTCCAGTTGCATACGAATCGCCGGATGCGCGGTGTGCCGAACGACTTTTGCGGTTTCAGCACTGGTCGTCATGAAGTTGGCGCCATAGCAGGTCGGATTCGGCTCGAGGCAGATGAATACACCGTTCGCTAGTGCGATATCACCCAACTGACCGAAAAACAGCGTAGCCGCCTCCAGCGCTTGCTGATCGGTCAGACCACTGCGGTCACGATTCTTCGGCGATCCGAATACCAGACGTGTCGCCCCCAAACGCCCCGCCACTCGGCAGACATCAGTCAGGTGCTGCAACAAGGCACTCTGGGTCTGCTGGTCGCCAAACACGTTCAATCCAGTGGTGCCAAACAGCAGTGACTGCATGCCCGTGATTTCGATACCGCGCTGCGCCCACCAGTCCTTGACCCTCGCGATGTCCAGATCCGTTGACTGACCGACAGCAGGAAAGTACTTGCTGGGTGCAATATCAATCGCATCAATGCCGTAATCCTGCAGCAGTTGCGCCACAATCGCGTCTTCAGCAACATCCCAGGCGATATTGGAAATAGCCAGTCTCATGACGTCGCAACCGCCTCTGCATTGGCTTTGACAGGCTCGGATTGGGCATACGCCCTGACCGCCAGGCACGTCGCACGCTGGTCATACTGATAGCGCCCAGCGGCGCCAAAAACCTCCGCGTACCGGGTTTGCATGTCATAGAAACCGACGGTTTTATCCAGAACGATGTCGAATGGCCGCCCAAAGCCGTCCCCGGCGATTGCCCCCACGCTGATGGGCGCAGCCGTCAAATGCACCAGCTTCAAGCCGCCCTTGACTGCCAATTGAATGTCCGGCCAGAGATTGACCATCGGATAGAACTGAAACACCCCACGGCTATCAATGGCCTGCAGGTTGTTGTCATTCAGGAAGTCGTAAATGACATTCTTGCGCAGGCCCGGTCCGACCAGACCAGGCAGACGAACGATCAGGTGCTCGGAAAAATGTTCCTGTACGAACTTCTCCAACAAGCGACGATGCAGGCCGTAGGCGTGCAAACCTTGCTCGTCGACCTGCGAATCTTCGTCAACACCCACCGGTGCCTTGAACACGTCGACAGTGCTGATAAGAATGAAGCGACGGCACTTGATTGTCTTCAAATGAGCAATCAGGCCTTCGATTTTCAGACGATCAGCCTCGGGCTCACTGTTGGCGATCCATTTCTGTGCCGGTGCGCCAGCACACACCACGGTATCGAAAGTCTGACCTTCGATATCAGCGATATTGACGGAACGATAGAGGGATTGAAATGGCGCCTGTTTAAGCAGCGTTGCGCCAACAAATCCGGAATATCCTATCAGTGCGTTACTCATTTACCGCTCCTGTATGTTCTGAGGCTCGCCGGGAACAAATGTCAACGAATCGAGCCGCTCCAGAACGTCGTAAACATTATCGATCTTGCCACCCAGCACCGAATAACAGCCGGGTAATGCGCTATGTTGTTCGAACAGAATCGGGCGACCATCGTCAACTTCGTTTTTGACCAGCACGGTTTTGACTTCGAACAGCGATTCCACATAGCGCGCTTGACGTACCGCCGGCATATAGCGACTGACATCGCGGACCATTCGGTCGACGCGAGAGACACGGTCATACTCTGCCAGCTTGCGATACGGGTCGATGCCCTGCCGATCCTGCCAGTGTGAGTGGGGGGTGTAACGGACATGGGAGAGTGTATGCAGGCCACGAGCCGGGAATGGCATCATCGAGAAAAAAGGCCCATCCATCACCGTGACCCCCAGATTACTCAAGGCCGGCGGCATCTGCATCAGCGCCATCTCAGTGATCTCCTGCTTCAATCCGACACTGACACCGGGAAAGTCGCCTTCAAGCTGATTCAGACCGCTGTACGTGCAATTGAAGACATAGCGGCTATTGATCTGCTCGGGTATGCCATCTGGCCGAACCAACGTCACCTTCAGACAATCTTGGGTTCGCGACACAGCCTTCACGCAGGTTCCGTATCGAATCGACACGCCACTTTCGGCAAGCTCTCGTTCGGCCCATCCCGCTAGCTTCACGGAATCGAAAGCGTGTTCTTCAACGACAAACACGCCTTCGATCAAGCCTGGGTCAAACAGCGCTCGCAATGCCGGCGCCGCCGGCTCGATCGCCCCACCGATTTCGCGGCAGAAACGCTCGAACTGCCCCGCCGTACACTTTGAGTTGCGACGTGCAATGGCATACAGCTTGGTGAAGTCGGTCTTGACCGCCATCGGCCAATCCTGGACGAATCTGGGCAAGTTGATGCGACTGCGATAAGCCGTCGTGAAACTGCGCGGGTAGTGAAAGCCGTTATGCACTCGTGCCTGATTGTTGTACGAGGCGCGACTCATCAGACGCGCCTCTTTTTCAATCAGCGTCACCCGTTTGAGATTTCGCGTCTTGGCCAGATAGACAGCAATGGCTGCCCCATAGAATCCTCCGCCAATCACCACCGCATCAACGTCGGGCTGACAGCTTCCCATCAAGAAGTCCACTTACTTGCAGGCACCACAGGTTTGCCCGTCCTGTCGGTTACTTCCTCGATATTGAGTTTTTCAAGCCGGGTCATTCGCGCGCTGGTGAACTCCTGAGCCACGTGGTAGCGCGGTCCTTCGTTCGATAGGCTGACCATGTTCAGGATGTATTCACCCAGCACCAGCAATACCAGGGAGATCAGGAAAAACATGCCCGACTGCTGCAGAGAAAGACTGACCCAACCTGGCGCCACATCGGTTTTCAACAGAGCGATGATCGTCACATAGATGCCATAGACCAGGTTCGCGATTGCGCCGAAGATCGACAACCCCGTCACCATACGCATTGGCGCCTGAGTCGTTGATAACAGTAGACGCATTCCTCGATCAATGCTGTCGCCAAGTCTTTTCTTCGGGCAGGATTTTGGGGTGGCACTGCAGTCAAGATACACACGGGCGAAACCACCGGTAGCCGGCAGATGACGGTAAGAAATCGTCGGCTGCGGATGCTGCAGAATGAAGTTGATCACTGTCTTGCTGAGAATTCGATAAGAGGGCGCCTCTTTGGCAAGATGGACTCCATTGAAGCGGCTATATAGCGTATTAAACAGGCTGGACGCCGCACGATAGGGCCAGGTCTGAACCGGTATCTGCTGGTTGTTGGCGAAGACAACGTCAGCGCCGCGGACGGCTTCATCAAGCATTTTCGGTAGAAAACGAATATCGTCCGCCAGCGGATCGATGACCGCGACGAAATCTCCGAGCGCACTCTCCATGCCTACCCAGGCGGCAGCATCTGCATCGACCTCTTTGGTCAACGCGTACACCTGGAGGTTAGCCAGTCCCTGCTCGCCAGTAAGACGTTTCAAAATTGCGATCGTGTCGTCTTCGGACGCGTTGTCCACAATAATCAATTCGTAATCACTGACAGTTGGCCCGATGACCGACGTGACTTCTTTCAGCAGTTGCTCAATCGACTGTGATTGATTACGGACGATGCAGACCACCGATAGAAAACAAGGGTAAAAATCCATTGACTATTCACTTTGATGTCCAAGAAAGAAAAAAGACACCTTGCACAGTGGCTCAATGATTCAGTACTAACGACGTTCTCTACCTTCCAGGCCATTACTGTTGTATCGACCCCCCGCAGTTGTTTGAGTTCTATTATTTAACCTTTTACCCTTCTTCTGATCGATTGCCTCCACATTGTTAGAGCAATCCACAAGTTAACCGTGAGCGTCGAAAACCCTGGCCGGCAAGCACGGTGGTAGACATCGTGGACGACTCAGGGGGAAAATCCCCCCCTGCCTGACAGGATCCGCTCTGAAGACGGACGCTGAAAAGCTCTATTCTTGCCCAGCCACTTTGAAGAATTCGCCTGACATACTGATGAATAAAGCAATTTCCGACCTGTCCTCCCACACCCCGATGATGCAGCAATACTGGCGCCTGAAGAACCAGCACCCGGATCAGCTGATGTTCTATCGCATGGGCGACTTCTACGAGATCTTCTACGAAGACGCGAAGAAGGCCGCCAAGTTGCTCGACATCACCCTGACCGCGCGCGGGCAGTCGGCGGGGCAGGCAATTCCGATGTGTGGGATTCCTTACCATGCGGCGGAAGGGTACCTAGCGAAGCTGGTCAAGCTCGGCGAGTCAGTGGTGATCTGCGAGCAGGTTGGCGACCCGGCCACCAGTAAAGGCCCGGTAGAACGTCAGGTGGTGCGGATCATCACCCCGGGCACGGTCAGCGACGAGGCGCTGCTCGATGAGCGCCGCGACAACCTGATCGCGGCGGTATTGGGTGACGAGCGTTTGTTCGGCCTGGCCGTGCTGGACATCACCAGTGGCAACTTCACCGTGCTGGAGATCAAAGGCTGGGAGAACCTGCTGGCGGAACTGGAGCGGGTCAACCCGGTTGAGCTGTTGATCCCGGACGATTGGCCGAAAGATCTGCCGGCGGAAAAACGCCGTGGCGTGCGTCGCCGTGCGCCGTGGGATTTCGAGCGAGACTCGGCGCTGAAAAGTCTCTGCCAGCAATTCTCCACCCAGGACCTGAAAGGCTTCGGCTGCGAAAACCTGACCCTGGCCATCGGTGCTGCCGGTTGCCTGCTGGCCTACGCCAAGGAAACCCAACGCACCGCCCTGCCCCATCTGCGCAGCCTGCGTCACGAACGCCTGGATGACACCGTGGTGCTGGACGGCGCCAGCCGCCGCAACCTGGAACTCGACACCAACCTGGCCGGTGGTCGCGACAACACCCTGCAATCGGTAGTCGATCGTTGCCAGACCGCCATGGGCAGCCGCCTGCTGACCCGTTGGTTGAACCGTCCGCTGCGCGATCTGACTGTATTGCTGGCGCGCCAGACCTCGATCACCTGCCTGCTCGACGGTTACCGCTTCGAAAAGCTGCAACCGCAGCTCAAGGAAATCGGCGACATCGAGCGCATTCTTGCGCGGATCGGTCTGCGCAATGCCCGTCCACGTGACCTCGCGCGGCTGCGTGATGCCCTCGGCGCACTGCCGCAACTGCAAGTGGCAATGACCGATCTGGAAGCGCCGCACTTGCAACGTCTGGCCACCACCACCAGCACCTACCCGGAACTGGCGGCGCTGCTGGAAAAAGCCATTATCGACAACCCGCCTGCGGTGATCCGTGACGGCGGCGTATTGAAAACCGGTTACGACAACGAACTCGACGAACTGCAGTCGTTGAGTGAAAACGCCGGCCAGTTCCTGATCGATCTGGAAGCGCGGGAGAAAGCCCGCACCGGTCTTTCCCACCTGAAAGTCGGCTACAACCGCATTCACGGCTACTTCATCGAGTTGCCGAGCAAACAGGCAGAATCGGCCCCGGCGGACTACATTCGCCGCCAGACACTCAAGGGCGCCGAACGCTTCATCACGCCGGAACTGAAAGAGTTCGAAGACAAGGCGCTGTCGGCCAAGAGCCGTGCCCTGGCCCGCGAAAAGATGCTCTACGAAGCGCTGCTGGAAGATCTGATCAGCCAGTTGCCCCCGTTGCAGGACACCGCCGGTGCGCTAGCCGAACTGGACGTGCTGAGCAACCTCGCCGAACGTGCGCTGAACCTCGACCTGAACTGCCCGCGTTTCGTCAGCGAGCCATGCATGCGCATCACTCAGGGTCGTCACCCGGTGGTCGAGCAAGTGCTGACCACGCCGTTCGTGGCCAACGATCTGAGCCTGGATGACAACACGCGCATGCTGGTGATCACTGGCCCGAACATGGGCGGTAAATCCACCTACATGCGCCAAACCGCATTGATCGTGCTGCTGGCGCATATCGGCAGCTTCGTACCGGCAGCCAGCTGCGAATTGTCACTGGTCGACCGGATCTTCACCCGGATCGGTTCGAGTGATGACCTGGCCGGTGGCCGTTCGACCTTCATGGTGGAAATGAGCGAAACCGCCAACATCTTGCATAACGCCACCGAGCGCAGCCTGGTGCTGATGGACGAAGTCGGTCGCGGCACCAGCACCTTCGACGGTCTGTCGCTGGCGTGGGCGGCGGCCGAGCGTTTGGCGCATCTACGCGCCTATACATTGTTCGCTACGCACTATTTCGAACTGACCGTTTTGCCGGAGGCTGAGCCACTGGTAGCGAATGTGCATCTCAACGCCACCGAGCACAACGAACGCATCGTGTTCCTGCACCACGTCCTGCCTGGACCTGCCAGCCAGAGCTATGGCTTGGCGGTTGCACAACTGGCCGGCGTGCCAGGCGAAGTGATCGTACGTGCCCGTGAACATTTGAGCCGCCTGGAAGACACGGCTTTGCCACATGAAGCGCCGAAACCTGCGGCCAAGGGCAAACCGGCGACGCCACAGCAAAGTGACATGTTCGCCAGCCTGCCGCATCCGGTACTGGATGAGTTGGCTAAACTGGATCTGGATGACCTGACCCCGCGTCGGGCGCTCGAAATGTTATATGCACTGAAGAACCGGATCTAAGCACTAAAGAAGCGGATATAACGCAAACGGCTTCAAGCTGGTAGAATCTCGCGCGGTTTGGGATGCTGCTGGCTAATAGCCTGGCTGGCAGACATCGCTCCCGAACCTGGCGCCCCCTACCGTGAAGGGGCAACGCTGCCGCCGCCTGAGGAGAAAATTAGAAATGACCTTCGTCGTCACCGACAACTGCATCAAGTGCAAGTACACCGACTGCGTAGAAGTGTGTCCGGTGGACTGCTTTTACGAAGGCCCGAACTTCCTGGTGATTCACCCGGACGAGTGCATCGACTGCGCTCTGTGCGAACCAGAATGCCCGGCCGTGGCCATTTTCTCCGAGGACGAAGTTCCGGAAGAGATGCAGGAGTTCATTCAACTGAACGTTGACTTGGCTGAAATCTGGCCGAACATCACCGAGAAGAAAGAATCGATGCCGGATGCCGAAGAGTGGGATGGCGTCAAAGGCAAGATCAAAGACCTCGAACGCTGATCTGTCACGCGCTCGATAAAAAGGCCCCTTGCGGGCCTTTTTGCTTTTCCGGGGTTTGCCTTTTTACAGGCAAAAAAAAGGGGCGGTTTGACCCGCCCACATTTTTTCCCTATTCCCTGTGTTCCTTTTCATCGTCCTGATGAATCGCTTCCTGCGATGTCCGTTCCCCTCATCCTTGAAGGGCGTGTCTGTCCGTCGACACAACCCAGATACTAAAGAGTTCCCTGCCAAGAGCAATTGCCTCTGGACGCTGAAACGGGCTGTCACAAGCACTTCATACTAGAAAATAACCTTATTAATCATGAAGTTAAAAAACACAGGCTCGCTAAATCGACTTCTTCTGCCGTGTAAAAATAGCGAACACTTACGAAACAGTAAGAAATGACTTACAACAGGAGACTACATCGAGCCGAGTAGCCCCGTGTTAATCCACAAAACAAAAAGCCCCGAACCAGTCGGGGCTTTTCGCGGGCGGTCTATTGAGTGGCTTACTGGAACAGCGATTCGCTCGACAGACCGTTCTTTTCAAGGATTTCGCGAAGGCGTTTGAGGCCTTCCACCTGAATTTGCCTGACACGCTCCCGGGTCAGGCCGATCTCCAGGCCTACATCTTCCAGCGTGCTGCTTTCGTGGCCGCGCAGGCCGAAGCGGCGAATGACCACCTCACGCTGCTTGTCGGTCAACTCAGACAGCCACTGATCGATGCTCTGTGACAGGTCGTCATCCTGCAGCAGTTCGCATGGATCGGTTGGACGATCATCAGTGAGGGTGTCGAGCAGGGTTTTATCCGAATCCGGACCCAGCGAGACGTCGACCGAAGAAACCCGTTCATTCAGGCCCAGCATACGCTTGACCTCACCTACCGGTTTTTCCAGCAGGTTGGCGATTTCTTCGGGTGAGGGTTCGTGATCGAGTTTTTGCGTCAGCTCCCGCGCAGCCCGCAGGTACACATTGAGTTCCTTGACCACGTGAATCGGTAACCGGATGGTCCGGGTCTGATTCATGATTGCGCGCTCGATGGTCTGACGAATCCACCAGGTCGCGTAGGTCGAGAAGCGGAAGCCGCGCTCGGGATCGAACTTTTCCACCGCCCGGATGAGCCCGAGGTTGCCCTCTTCGATCAGATCCAGCAGTGACAGCCCCCGATTGACGTAACGCCGGGCGATTTTGACCACCAGCCGCAGGTTACTTTCAATCATGCGCTTACGCCCGGCCGGATCGCCACTTTGCGACAAGCGCGCAAAATGAACTTCTTCCTCCGGGGAGAGCAATGGGGAAAAGCCGATTTCGTTGAGATACAACTGCGTGGCATCGAGTGCCCGCGTGTAGTCGATGTACTTGTGTTGTTTAAGTGAAGCGGAGTGTTTGGATTTGGAACGAACGGAAGGTGGAGCAGCCCCTTCATCATTCGACATCGAATCCGAATCAATGACGGTTTCCATAAGGAGAACCTCATCGTCGATGTCAAACTCCGGCACTTCTTTACTGAGAGCCATTGTTATAGTCCTTTGGTGAGTTCGACCCCAAGCTCAAGCGACGCCTTTATCCTTGGCAGCGCTGGAGCCTGTCCCCTCTACGCGACGGAACAGGCTGGCTTACAAAT
Source organism: Pseudomonas sp. NPDC087615 (assembly GCF_044743445.1). Lineage (NCBI taxonomy): Bacteria > Pseudomonadati > Pseudomonadota > Gammaproteobacteria > Pseudomonadales > Pseudomonadaceae > Pseudomonas > Pseudomonas sp. NPDC087615. The sequence goes on from NZ_JBIUWM010000028.1 coordinate 74,937, forward strand.
CAACGTCTTGGCAGGAACTGCAGCGGATCTACAGGATTACCATGTCGGCGAATCTCAAAATGCAGATTCACCCGGTCTGTACCCGT
>NZ_JBIUWM010000029.1:0-74350 GCF_044743445.1 Pseudomonas sp. NPDC087615
CCGAACCGCGGGAAAAAGGTGACGGTGAACTACCGGATTTTGCGGGCGGCGACCAACACCACGAGTTATTCGGATGCGTTGGAGTTTGTGGTGGGGGAGGCTGTGAAACTTGATCCGCCGACCATCGAATCGGTAAAAGGCTCAGTGAGTAATCGGGAGATCCCGAGCAACACCTCCACCACCGAGACCGCCTTCACGTTCAGCGGCAAGGCTAGCGCTGGCCTGAGCATCGAACTGCGCGACGATGGCGAGGTACTGGACACCCTCACCGTCAAGTCGGATGGCACATGGGAACATGCGCTGGATGACCAGCCCATGGGGGATCGCCGGTATACGGCCAAGGCTTGTTACTCTGCGATGCCGGAATCAGAGGCATGGATCATCAAGGTTACGGAGGAGGAGATCCTTCAGCCGCCAAGCATCAAGGAGGCTCCCAACAACACATCACTAAGCCCCTTCGCCGCCAAGGATGCCTTAACGGCCTTGATTCCAGGACCCCACACCATCGGCACCCAGATCACCGTGTTCTGGAAAGGAACCGATGGCCCGGGCAGTCAAACCGTCGGGCCCATTGATGTGTCCATACAAGGGGATCAAACCATCCCCCTGAGCAATGCCGTGGTGGCCTTCAATCTTGATGAAGCAGTGACGGTCACCTACATCGTTACCCGCAATGGCATACCGTCGAATCCTTCGAAGCCCTTGAGTCTGGCGGTGCTGCCGATTGCCGATGAAGATCCCGCGATGGGTATGCCTTTGATCACGCAAGCCGCCAACAACGGCGCTGGCCCCGAGCTTAACGTCAGCGCGTTGACCGCTGCCGGGACCATGCGGGTCAACAGCTATCCGCTAATTGCGCTGAGGCAGTACGTCTGGCTGCGCGTGACTGGCACTGACAAGAATGAAAAAAACTACGACAAGACATTCTGGCAACCACCGACCTCCCAAACCAACTCTACGTGGATCAGTCAAGGCTTCTACACGCACTCGATCCCGCTCCTTGACCTGCAGGATCTGAAAGACGGCAGTGAATTGATAATGGAGTTCAAGGTCGGGCTGGGGGGGAGTCAAGACGAAAGGCAGGCGACGACTTTCAAGAAGCGCATTTACACAGTTAAGGCCGTGGAAGATGTGAGACCTGAAATCACCTCGGTCAAGGGTTCGCCGAGCGGGGCCGATATCCCACCGGGCGGAACCACCGTAGAAACCGCCATCACACTGAGCGGCACCGCCACACGCAGCCTGCAAGTTGAGATCTTTGATGGCGACAGCCCCCAAGGGATAGCGAACGCTGATGCCGACGATGGCGAGTGGAAATTAGAAGTGAGAAATCTGAGCGTGGCCGCGCACAGCTTCAAAGCCAAGGCCCTGTACGGCTCGGGTAAAGAGTCGGAAGTCAGAACGTTCACCGTGGCAGACGAATTGAGAATCACACACATTCGAAACCCGCGACACATGACGATCAGTCCCGATGGAAAGCTCGCCTATGTAGTCTGTTTTGGCGATTCAACCAATATAGGTAATAACTCGCTGAACATAATCGATCTCGCGACACAGACAATAACGACATCCGTCCCAACTTCGGGCACCTCCAGTGGTACGGTGCTCTCTCCAGATGGAAGGCGCATTTATGGTTTATTTGGCAACTACAACATCATCGAGTACGACGCGACTGACTTAACAGTTATACGCACATACAGTCGCACGTACTACACTGCATCCTTGGCTTTAAGCACCGATAACACTCAATTCTATTGTGTAATTGTTAACGCCGCATCTATGCCCCCTGGAAAGCTGGAATTAATTTATGCCCCCAGCGGCCAGACTGTTAAAACCATTGACTTAGGATTTAACGCGCGTCAGTCCCTCATGAACCCCGACGGCAGTCGCCTTTACGTTCTAAGCCACAATAGCATTGGCACTGCGAAGGGAGGAGTTGGCGTAATTGATACCAGCACTTTCCGTCTTATCGCATCCATTGACACTGGAGATAATCCCTCGACCATGGCCGTAAGACCGGACTGGGAATTTATATATGTTGCAAGATCGCATTACAACGAACTAATCGAAATCAGTACTCGCACAAATAGTATTACGCGCCGCATACCAACCAAATTAAAACTAGATCGATTGGCAATCACGCCAGATGGAAGATACTTGTACGGTGCCGAGTCCTCCCACCATTACGAAGGCACGATATTCGATACAACCACACTGAATGCTCGCCCCACACTTACTGACCGCTCGCCTTCCGCAGTTGCTTTTAGCAAGGATGGCCAGCGCGTATACATCTGCAATTATTTAGACAACAACTTATGGGACGCCTCCTGGCAATAAAGATTTGAATGCCCAATCCAAATCGAAATAAGCGCGCTGCCGTGGCGGGTTTCTTCCACCACGGCACCTATAACCGCCCCCCCTCGCCCGCTGCGATCCTTAGCTTTTAAACCACGATGTTTAAAAGACACCTACCGATACGCCTTCCAGGCTACGAATCCTTGCGTTTTTGCCTACAGCTACGCCAGAATCCGCCGGCTTTGGCGCTTTAGGGGTGGACTCTATTGTGGTTCGGTCGCTGACGAATCAGTGATCGGGTTTCGCAGCCCCGGATTAATCAAGGCGCACAGCGCTCCAAATCGTTGCTCTCAAGATTTATCGTAACGGTGCTTCATGGCGGCTATGCGCGCGATACCTTCGGGTATGCCGGGTTCCTTGATTCCCTGTCTGCGAACCCGCGTACAGTTGCCACCTCTCTTCGTTTCGCAGCGAAATGTGGCGGCTCCATCGACTCTGGGAGGTTCACCATGATCAAACCAATACCCAACCCGCCCCCACATCGTCCTACGAGTCCATCGATTCAAAAAAGCTCGACGAAGCCGCCGACCGCGCGCTCGATCACTATCTCTTCCAAAGGTCCGACAAAAGCGGATGCCATTACCGGTGAATGGACACTTCCCATTTCGGGGCTGACTGTGGCAAGTCACAGTTTTACCGCCCAGGCATTGTATGGGACTGGGCAGGTGTCGCAGCCCCCGCGGGTTCTAACAGTTAATGAAGCAGAGATTGTTATCACCAACTTCGGCCCAGATACACAATTTAGAAATGGACAGACCGTTGCCATTAAGTCGAGCACTCTCACCTATCGAATTATTAGCGGAAACCCAACTTATTGCGGCGGAGGGGAAAACTTATTAAGCCTGGTCAATGGCGTAGGGTTCGCGAACCCAGGACTTGGCCAACACAAAGTAATCATTGATTTAAAAAACCGCCCCCTCAAGACGTTCTCAATGGAATTCAGCGCCTACCTAGTTGTAGGCACCGACCACGATGGAGCAGTCATAGGGACGATCAATCTCTTGGGCCCTCAAGGCATTGTTCACACACAAAAAATAACCAGCCTCACACACGAGCAAACGATCAACGCCAAACTAACGAACAACTCGTACAGCAGCATTGAAATCATTCAGGATAAAGCGCCAACACCCAATTTTGATATAATTTATAACATTACCAAGATAACCTGCGGCTATGAGTAATCAAGATAAACTCAAGCAGGAGAATCTGTACTTAGCAGATGCAATGACAATATCAGCCTGAGTGGAGTGACCTTAAGTATTCATAAATTTCAAGGTCACCCACTCAGTCTACAACCGGCGACTGACTCGGCGGGGCATGGCGTCTGGGACCGAGTTCAAACACCTTGTGGGAGCGAACCTGCTCGCGAAGACGGTATACCATTCAAAGATAATATTGATTGAAATACCGCTTCCGCACGCACGACGGATTGCATGCCGTTAAGGCTCAAGCACGAATTCGCATGTCTGGAGAACCATAACGCAAGACAGCACTCCCGTGTTGCTGGTCTCCAGCCTCGATATCACGGCGGCCAAGGGTGCCGATGTTAAGCAATTGGCCCATGTGGCGGCGATGTTGTTGCGTGATGGATATGTGGGGCGGCAGATTCGATTGCGAGTCTGAATACGTAATACCTCTACATGGGAACGATCACAAATCAGGCTCAAAATCCCCTGTGAGAGCGGGCAGTGTTCATCCTTTGATCATCGGCGGCAGGGTACCGAGCAGCGAGACGGCGGCAACTGCCCCGATCCCCAGCAACCATTCGATCATCACACTGCGTCTGAGCGCGCCGATCCGCTGTTCGCAATCCTCGCTTCGCGAGCGATTGAACAACGCCAACCCCAGCATTCCCAGCACCAGCAATGCCTTGATCAACAGAATCAGGGCGAACCCGCTGAACAATGGTGTTGGCCACCACTGGCCGGTCAGCACGCGAACGTTGATCAACCCGGTGATCAACAGGCCTGCAACCAGCGCATAGCCGACACCACTGAAGCGCCGCAGGATCTGGCCCATGGGTTCGCTTGGCGCGCGCAGCAGCATCACCAGCAACAACAACAGCCCGCCGAGCCACGCTGCCACACAAATCAAATGCAGGGCCTGATTGAGGATCAGCAGTTGTCCGCTCAGACCCTCCAGCATCGCGCCGTGACCGACCGGCGCCAGTGTCACCACCAGCAGCGCGCTCAGCCCCAGCCGCAAGGGTGTGCTTGAACGCCAGGGTGTAAACAGCAACGCCAGCAGCGCTGCGTTGAGCAGCAAATGCCAGCGCCAGACTTGACCAAAAAATGTTTTGCCAAACACCAGCGCAAGCGTGTCCGGATCGAATGCCGCCGCCGTTGAACCGGCCATACTCGCGGTGATCAGCAACGCCCAGGCCACGGCGCTGAGCAGCGCAACGGTCGCCAGCCAACGGGCCAGTCGCGCGGTACGAAGGTCTAGCACCCGCGCTTCGACCTTGAGCAGCAACGGTCTGAACAACCAGACCCCGAACAACATCAACACCACGCTGAAATGCAGGAACCGGCACAGCACCAGCGCTTCACTCATGAATTACTGACCAACCTTGAACTGATAGGCGCCTTCGCTGTTGTGCGTATCGACGGACACCGCGTGCCATTCGACTTTGTACTCACCGCCAGTCAGCGGTGCAGCTGGGGTGACGATCAGGGTTTTCTTGTCTTTGTCCTGGGTGGTCAGCGCTTTGACCGCGACCGGCACGCCATCCTTGGTCAGAGTGACTTTGGTGAAACTGGCTTCCACACCCTCGGAGAACGTCAGGCGCAGATCCGCAGGTGCGGCGACGGTGCTGTCGGCAGCCGGGGTCTGGCTTTTCAGGTGGGCGTGGGCCCATACCGAAGAGGCGGCGAACAGCGAGGCGAGCAGGGCCGTGGTGGTCAGAACGTTCTTGAACAGCATCGCAGGTACCTCTGGGGCAGGATCGAAGAAGGGGGCAGTTTAGCCATGCGACTGCGTCTATACGAAGTTTTGTTTTCAGCGGTCGCCCCAGTGGCAGAGCGGGTGCTAGTCTGCAACAACGTTGTTGTCAGGGAGCCCACATGGGCAATCACAAGATCGAGATTCGTCGCAGTAACGTCGAGAAAATTCTCTTGGCGGCGGAAAAGGTTTTCGCCGAAAAAGGTTTCGGTGGCACCGCCATGGCCGACATCGCCGCCGAAGTGCAACTGCCGCGCTCCAACCTGCATTACTACTTCAGTACCAAGAGTGAGTTGTACAGCGCCGTGCTGTTCGACCTGCTGGAAGTGTGGAAGCAGGATGCGTTGTGCTTCGAGATGTTCGACGACCCGCGTGTGGTGCTCAGCAGCTATATCCGCGCCAAGATGAACCACTCGCGCAGCCGGCCGTACGGTTCGAAAGTCTGGGCCAACGAAATCATCCACGGCGCGCCGACGCTGGGCGAAGCGCTGGACGCCAGCCTGTACGACTGGGCGAAGATGAAGGAAGCGAAGATTCGGCAGTGGGTCGAGGACAAGCGGATTTTGCCGGTGGAACCGTCGAGCCTGCTGTACATGATCTGGGCTTCGACCCAGCACTACGCCGACTTCGACCATCAGGTGAACATTCTCAACGATCACCAGCCGCTGTCGGACATGCAGTTCGAGCGGGCCGTGCAGACGGTGACCAGCGTGATCTTGCGCGGGATCGGCTTGGAGCCTTGAGACGTGGGGCGCGGCTGCCAGCCTCTTCGCAAACAAACCCGCTCCCACAGGAAAATACATTCCAACTGTGGGAGCGGGCTTGCTCGCGAAGGCGTCAGATCAGACGCCTCAAGCCTCAAGCCTCAAGCCTCAAGCCGAAACGTGATACGGATTGCGCGGATCATGATTCCAGTCCAGAAATGGCTTGCCTGTTTCCATCGGCACCATCTCGATGCAATCAGCCACCGGACAGGTGATCTGACACAGATTGCAGCCCACACATTCGTCATCGATCACTTCGTATTTATGCGTCCCGTCAGCCTGCTTCAGGCTGCTGATCGCCTGATGTGAAGTGTCCTCGCAAGCAATATGGCAACGCCCACAACCAATGCACGCCTCCTGATCAATTTTCGCGATGACCTGATAGTTGATATCCAGGTACTTCCAGTCGGTGGTATTGGCCACCGCACGCCCGGAAAACTCGGCGATGTTGGCGTAACCCTGACTGTCCATCCACCGCGCCAAGCCGTCCCTCATCTCCTCGACGATCCGGAAACCATGCAGCATGGCCGCCGTACACACCTGTACCGCGCCGCTGCCCAGCGCCATGAATTCCGCCGCATCGCGCCAACTGCCGATGCCGCCGATCCCGCAGATCGGCAGGCCTTGAGTCTGCGGATCGCGGGCGATTTCCGCGACCATGTTCAGCGCAATCGGCTTGACCGCTGAGCCGCAGTAACCACCGTGGGTGCTTTTGCTGCCGACGGTGGGCAGGGCGACCATGTGTTCCAGATCGACGCTGGTGATTGAATTGATGGTGTTGATCAGCGACACCGCATCGGCGCCACCGCGATGGGCGGCGCGGGCGGCGACGCGGATGTCGGTGATGTTCGGGGTCAGTTTGACGATCACCGGCAACGAGCTATACGTCTTGCACCAGCGGGTCACTTGCTCGACATATTCCGGCACCTGACCGACCGCCGCGCCCATGCCACGCTCGGGCATGCCGTGAGGGCAGCCGAAATTCAGCTCGATGCCATCGGCGCCGGTGGCTTCCACCCGTGGCAGGATGTGTTTCCACGACTCCTCCACGCACGGCACCATCAACGAGACGATCAGTGCGCGATCCGGCCAGTCCTTTTTCACCTGGGTAATTTCGCGCAGATTAATTTCCAGCGAGCGATCGGTGATCAGCTCGATGTTGTTGATGCCCAGCACTTCGCGGTTGTTGCCGTAATGGGCTGAATACCGTGACGACACGTTGACCGCCGCCGGGTCTTCCCCCAGGGTTTTCCAGACCACGCCGCCCCAGCCTGCCTCGAAGGCGCGCACCACGTTATAGGCCTTGTCGGTCGGCGGCGCGGAGGCCAGCCAGAAAGGGTTGGGGGCTTTGATGCCGGCGAAGACAATCGAGAGATCGGCCATTTAAGCAGCCTCCACATTGAGCATCAGTTGAGCGTTGATGGCCTCGGCGGCCCGTTTGCCGTGCTGCACGGCTTGCACGGTCAGATCCTGGTCGAGGCTGGTGCAGTCGCCACCGGCATACACGCCGGGAATGCTGGTGCGCAGATTGGCGTCGACCTGAATCCGTTCACCCTGACGCTTGAGTTCGCGAGCCAGCGGGTCGGTGAGGGCGCTGCTGTCGAAGGCCTGGCCGATGGCTTTGAAGATTGCATCAGCGGCCAGTTCGAAGGTTTCGCCCGTGGTTTGCAGGCGACCGTCGACCAGATCGGTACGGGCGAAACGCATGCCGCGCACCTTGCCCTGATCGTCGAGCAAGACTTCTTCCGGCTGTGCCCAGGTCAGCAGGCGTACCTGATTGGCTTTGGCGATGTCCTGTTCGTGACCGGTCGCGCCCATGTCCGCGACGCCACGGCGATACACCAGATTGACGTCGCGAGCACCGAGACGGGCCATTTGCACGGCCATGTCGATGGCGGTGTTGCCAGCGCCGAGGACGATGCAGCGCTCAGCCAATGGCAGTTGTGTGAGGTCATCGGCCTGGCGCAGTTCGCGGATGTAATCGGTGGCGGCGAGCAGGCCAGGCGCATCTTCGTGGTGCAGGCCGAGTTGTTTGCTGGCATTGAGGCCGAGGCCAAGGAACACCGCATCGAACTGTTGATGCAGTTCGCTCAGAGTCAGGTTGTCGCCGAGTTTCTGCCCGTGACGGATTTCGATGCCGCCGATCTGCAGGAGGAAATCCAATTCCTTTTGCGCATAGTCGTCGACCAGTTTGTACTTGGCGATCCCGTACTCGTTGAGGCCGCCTGCCTTCTCCCGGGCTTCGAAAATCACCACGTCATGGCCGTGCATCGCGCTGCGGTGCGCGCAGGACAACCCGGCCGGGCCGGCACCGACCACGGCAATGCGTTTGCCGGTGGTGGCGGCGCGCTGGAACGGGTGTTCGCTGAAGTGTGCGTTGTCCACGGCGTAACGTTGCAGCAGGCCGATCAGCACCGGCGCGCATTCCTGAGCGTTGTTGCGCACGCAGGCTTGCTGGCAAAGGATCTCGGTCGGGCAAACCCGCGCACAACTGCCGCCGAGGATGTTCGCCGAGAGGATTTTCTGCGCCGCGCCGGGCACGTTGTCCTGATGGATATTGCGGATGAACGACGGGATGTCGATCTCGCTCGGGCACGCATTGACGCAGGGCGCGTCGTAGCAATACAGGCAGCGCGACGCTTCCAGATGCGCCTGCCGGGCATTGAGCGGCGGCGCCAGATCGGTGAAGTGGCCGGCGAGGGCGGCTGCGCTTTCGTGCGGATGCGGTAGATGGTTCAGGGTCTCGATCACGGTTTTTTGCCTCACGGTTATTGAGGTGCTCTGCCTCTGATGGGCAGTGGTTTTTGTGGTGTCTGGACCAGCCCCTTCGCGAGCAAGCCCGCTCCCACATTTGGAATGCGTTCCCCTGTGGGAGCGGGCTTGCTCGGGAAGGCCGAAGGCCTGGTTCTCAGCGTTTCACCGCAGTGGGCTTGTGCATCTCAGCCCGCTTGCTCAGCAAATCAAACACCGCCGGATACGCCGGTCGTTCGATATACCGCCCGGCACCACGCTCGGCGCGCAGGTCGCCATCGGCCCAGACCACTTTGCCCTGGCTGACGGTATGGCTGGGCACACCGCGCACGGTCTTGCCTTCGAAGATGTTGAAGTCCACCTGCTGATGGTGGGTCTTGGCGGAGATGGTACGGGTGCCTTGCGGATCCCACAGCACCAGGTCGGCATCGGCTCCGATGCGAATCGCGCCTTTGCGCGGGTAGAGGTTGAAGATTTTTGCAGTGTTGGTGGAGGTGAGGGCGACGAAGTCCTGCATCGACAAACGCCCACTGTTCACGCCTTCATCCCAAAGCACGGCCATGCGGTCTTCGATGCCGGCGGTGCCATTGGGAATCTTGCTGAAGTCGTCGCGCCCGGCGGCTTTTTGCTCGGCGCAGAAGCAACAGTGATCGGTGGCGGTGGTGTGCAGGTTGCCGTTTTGCAAGCCGTGCCAAAGCGCCTCTTGGTGACCACGCGGACGGAACGGCGGACTCATCACGTAACCGGCGGCGGTCTGCCAGTCCGGGTGTTGATAGACACTGTCATCCAAAAGCAAATGCCCGGCGAGCACTTCGCCGTACACCGGTTGCCCCTTGCTGCGCGCATAGGTGATTTCGTCGAGGGCTTCTTTGGTTGAAACGTGTACCAGATACAACGGCGTGCCAAGGGTTTCGGCGATACGAATGGCGCGACTTGCCGCCTCACCTTCGACCTGCGAAGGACGCGACAGAGGATGCGCTTCCGGCCCGGTAATGCCCTGCGCCATCAACTTGCGTTGCAGGTGATAAACCAGTTCGCCGTTTTCCGCGTGGACGGTCGGCACTGCACCCAGTTCCAGGCAGCGTTCGAAACTCGCCACCAAGGTATCGTCAGCGGCCATGATCGCGTTTTTGTAAGCCATGAAATGCTTGAAGCTGTTGATCCCGTGATGGCTGACCAGTTCGGCCATTTCCTCACGCACCTGCTCGCTCCACCAGGTGATTGCAACGTGAAAGCCGTAGTCCGAGGCGGATTTTTCCGCCCAGCCGCGCCACTGATCAAACGCCTCCATCAGCGACTGCTGCGGGTTGGGAATCACGAAGTCGATGATTGACGTGGTGCCACCGGCCAGGCCGGCCGCCGTACCACTGAAGAAATCTTCACTGGCCACGGTGCCCATGAAGGGCAGTTGCATGTGGGTGTGCGGATCGATGCCGCCGGGCATCAGGTATTGGCCGCTGCCGTCGAGCACTTCGGCACCGGCGGGAACATCAAGGTTTTCACCCATGGCTTTGATCACGCCATCAGCGCAATAGACGTCGGCGCGGTAACTTTCATCATGGGTAACAACGGTGGCGCCACGGATCAACAGAGACATTCCGAGTTCCTCGCAGGCATGACCGACTTGTGTCGGTTCTAGATGTTTTATTGATGTACAGCGTTGATCGGTGTATTCCTGTCATCGCTGTCAGGAATAGAAACTAGTCGCAGTTTTGCAATAGTTCAAGATAATTTTTTATAAGCTTATTGCCTATATAAAGTATTGAAAAATAAGAATAAAAAACAAAAATCACCAAAATGGTGAGGCCGCTCACCATTTTGACGCACTTGACAGGATGGAAATATGGTCAAGATTTCTTATGTGAAATCAGCCGCTTGAAGTTGAGCTGCGGTTGATCGCTCATGAAGAAAAAAATGCAGTGCACCAGATTGAGTCCTGACAATTCGGCCTACTTGCCAAGTGTTTAGCCTGAGCGCTCAGACAAGTTTTTCCGGACACCTCGGGTGAATAATTAAAACTGATGAATATCAGAAAGTTGCACAACGTTTGAAGCACGGCGCGAGGGGCAAGCGGAGTACCCGGCACGTTTATTGATGCCGCCGCTGACACCATGGCCGGTGCCTGAAAGTTGTCAGTTCCTCCGGCCATCGTCCGGCTTGCGCGTTCATACGCCAGCCGCCTGATGAGCAAAAAATAATCAGAAGAACAGTGGAGCGGCCATGCAACAGAACAGATCGCAAGTGACCGAGCGCGACGGCTTGTTTGAACTCGAAGCCGGCAGCGACGTCCTCGACAGTCCCCGTTACAACCACGACATGGCACCGACCAAGGTGCACGAACGAACCTGGAACAAATGGCACATCACCGCGTTGTGGGTCGGTATGTCGATCTGCGTGCCGACCTACACCCTGGGCGGCGTGCTCACCGCGTATTTCGGCCTCTCGGTGGGCGAAGCGCTGGTGGCGATTCTGTTTGCCAACCTTATTGTGCTCATCCCGCTGACCCTCAATGCGTTCCCCGGCACCAAGTACGGCATACCGTTTCCGGTGTTGCTGCGCTCATCTTTCGGCATCCTTGGGTCCAACGTGCCGTGTCTGATTCGTGCGCTGGTGGCGTGTGGCTGGTTTGGCATTCAGACGATGTTTGGCGGGTTGGCCATTCACCTGTTTCTCGGTTCGGTGTTCGACGGTTGGAAATCCCTCGGCGGAACCGGGGAGGTGATCGGCTTCATGATTTTCTGGGCGTTGAACCTGTGGGTGGTGATCCGCGGTGCCGAGTCGATCAAGTGGCTGGAAACCTTATCTGCGCCGTTGCTGGTCGCGGTCGGCATCGGCTTGCTGGTGTGGGCGATGCCCAATGTATCGATGACCGAGCTGATGGCGATCCCGGCCAAGCGTCCAGAGGGGGCAAGCGTGGTCAGTTACTTCGCTGCCGGGCTGACCGCCATGGTCGGGTTCTGGGCCACGCTGTCGTTGAACATTCCTGACTTCAGCCGTTACGCCAAGAGCCAGAAGGATCAGATTCTCGGGCAGATCATCGGCCTGCCGTTGACCATGTTTCTGTTCGCGGCACTCGGTGTGGTCATGACCGCCGCGTCGGTCAAACTGGTCGGCGTCACGGTCTCCGATCCGGTCACGTTGATCGGCCATATCCAGAGCCCGGTGTGGGTGGCGGTGGCCATGGCGCTGATCATCGTCGCCACGCTGTCTACCAACACCGCCGCCAACATCGTTTCGCCAACCAACGATTTTCAGAACATTGCCCCCAAGGTGATCAACCGCACCAAAGCCGTGTTGCTGACGGGGGTTGTCGGCCTCGCGCTGATGGCCCATGAACTGCTGAAAAAACTCGGCTGGATCGTTTCCGATGTCAGCCTGGAGTCCGTCTACTCCAACTGGTTGCTGGGTTACTCAAGCCTGCTCGGGCCGATTGCCGGGATCATGGTGGTGGATTATTTCCTGATCAGGAAACAACGACTGGATCTGGCCGGGTTGTACCGCGACGACGTCTATCCGGCGTGGAACTGGGCCGGGTTCCTCGCATTCGGCGTGCCGGTGGCGCTGACTGTGCTGTCGCTGGGCAGCGATGCGTTCAGTTGGTTCTACAGTTACGGCTGGTTCACCGGTTCGGCGCTGGGTGGGGTGATTTATTACGGGGTGTGCGTGATGCGGGCACAGCCTTCTGTCGTGAAATCGGCGGTGTAGCGCAGGGCCCTTTCGCGAGCAAGCTCGCTCCCACATTGGAATGCGTTCCCCTGTGGGAGCGAGCTTGCTCGCGAAATCGGTCTGACTGACACCGAGATATAGCTGAGAAACTCATAAGAAAGCAGCCTGAGGAGATCCCCATGAACGCAGCTGTAGACGTTCTGCAATCGAACCATCAGCACATCAACCGCGACCGCCTGTGGGCGTCGCTCATGGAACTGGCCAAACTCGGCGCCACGGTCAAGGGCGGCGTCTGTCGCCTGGCCCTTACCGACCTTGATCGCCAGGCCCGCGATCTGTTTGTGCAGTGGTGCCAGGACGCCGGATGCAGCGTCACCGTCGATGCCGTCGGCAACATCTTCGCCCGCCGCCCGGGCCGCAATCCTGATCTGCCACCGGTGATGACCGGCAGCCACATCGACACCCAACCCACCGGCGGCAAGTTCGATGGTTGCTTTGGTGTACTCGCCGGCGTCGAAGTGCTGCGCACCCTCAATGACCTCGGCGTTGAAACCGAAGCGCCGCTGGAAGTGGTGGTGTGGACCAACGAAGAAGGCTCGCGTTTCGCTCCGTGCATGATGGGGTCTGGCGTGTTTGCAGAAAAATTCACCCTCGAAGAAACCCTGGCCAAAGTCGATGCCGATGGCATCACCGTCGGCGAGGCGCTCAATACCATCGGCTATGCTGGCCCGCGCAAGGTCAGCGGGCACAAGGTCGGCGCCTATTTCGAGGCGCACATCGAACAAGGCCCGATCCTTGAAGACGAACAGAAAACCATCGGCGTGGTGCTCGGCGCGTTGGGGCAAAAGTGGTTTGACCTCAAGCTGCGTGGCGTTGAAGCCCACGCCGGCCCGACGCCCATGCACCTGCGCAAAGATGCACTGGTCGGCGCCTCGGTGATCGTCGGCGCCGTCAACCGCGCCGCCCTCGGCCACCAACCTCATGCCTGCGGCACGGTCGGATGCCTGCAAGCCTATCCCGGTTCGCGCAATGTCATCCCGGGCGAGGTGCGCATGACCCTCGATTTCCGTCATCTGGAACCAGCACGGCTGGACTCGATGATCGCCGAAGTGAAGCACGTCATCGACGCCACATGCGAAGAACACGGCCTCACTTATGAGCTGACCCCAACGGCCGACTTCCCGCCGCTGTACTTCGAAAAGGGCTGTGTCGAAGCCGTACGCGGCGCGGCGAAAGGTTTGGGGCTGTCGCACATGGACATCGTCAGCGGCGCCGGCCACGACGCGATCTTCCTTGCCGAGTTGGGGCCTGCCGGGATGATCTTCGTGCCGTGCGAAGGCGGCATCAGCCACAACGAAATCGAAAACGCTGCACCGGATGATCTGGCGGCGGGCTGTGCGGTGTTGTTGCGGGCGATGCTCGCGGCTTCGGCGATGGTGGCGCAAGGGCCGCGGGCGGCTTGAAGATCAAAAGATCGCAGCCTGCCGCAGGCTGCGATCTTTTTGCTGTCACCCAAATGTCATCAATCCATGCGATGTTGCCGCCCATGAAAATCATCACCTCGGGCGCGGCCTATCTGGATATCGATGCCTATGCCTGCTGTATCGCCTACGCAGAACTGTTGAACCTGCAAGGCATTCCCGCTCGTGCCGTCAGCAGCACACAACCCAACGCCAGCGTGTCGAAAACCGTGCTCGGTTGGGGCCCCGGTCTGCACGTTTACCCCGCGAAGCCGAACGACGAATTCGTCCTGGTCGACGTGTCCGACTATCACCATGTCGACCCAATAGTGGTGCTCGATCAGGTGGTGGAAGTGATCGACCATCATCCGGGTTATGAACATTACTGGGCGCAGAAGCTTGGCACTGGCGCCGATATCCGACCGATTGGCGCGGCGGCGACGCAGGTTTTTCAGCGTTGGCAGGCGGCAGGTTTGTTGTCGCAGATCAGCGAGCAAAGCGCCGCGTTATTGGCTACGGCGATTCTGGATAACACGCTCAATTTCACCGGGCAGACGACTACGGCGGCAGATATCGGGGCGTATGCCGAACTTGCGCCAAGAGCCAAGCTTTGTGCTGACTGGGCCGAACAGTATTTCCTTGAATGCCAGGCCGGCATCGAAGCCGACCTCGCCGCTGCGTTGGCAGCCGATTTGAAACGGATGAAGCCCGACAGCCATTTGCCACATAACTTCGCGCAAATGACGGTGTGGGATGCCGATGCCTTGCTGCAAAAACATCGCTCGACGATCAAATGCTGGATGGCAGAGCAGGGCGAGGACGGGGTGCTGAATGTCATCGGTATCCGCGACAGGAAAAGCTGTTTTCTGGCGCCATCCACCGTTAGCCAACAAAAATTGAATAGGTTGTTGGCTCTCGATTGGGAGGCTGGAGTGGCTGTTGTAGTGCCTTCAATGCTGCGCAAGGAATTGTTGAAACTGGGGCTTTTTGCTGCCAGTCAAGGCGCGCCAAACAGCATCGTCCAGTAAACCCCTGCATCGCTGCGCGCTAGGCTTGCTCGCGAAGGGGCCAGTCCCGGTAACACAAATCCCAGGCCCACCATCCTCACCGATTTAACACATCCCCCATCCACTCCAGATACTGCCTGCGCTCGGAAATCGAGTTATGCCCCGAATCCGGCACCACTTTGAGCACGGCCACGCCCTTGGGGAAATACCCCAGCAAGCGCTCGGTGCTGGCCCGGGGAATTACCTCGTCATCACTCGCCGCCAGCAGCAACGTCGGCACACGAATATGCGCAGCGTACTTGCCCGACTCGAAACGATCCTTGAGCAACCACTTCACCGGCACCCACGGGTATTGCCGCGCCGCAATTTCTTCGAGGCTGTTGTACGGCGTCACCAGGATCAACTGCGCCGCCGGACGCTCACTGGCCAGGCGCACGGCGACGCCCGACCCCAGACTGCGCCCGACCACGGCAATCTGCGGATGGCGGGCAGATACCTGATCGAACAACGCCAGCGCATCTTCGGCAATCGCTTCTTCGGATGGCGAACCGCCGCTACCACCAAAGCCCCGATAGTGCAGGAAAAACAGCGCGTAATCGGGAAACGCTTCGGCAAACGCCGGCAGATTGCGCGATACATCCTCGGCATTGCCGCCGAAATAGATCAGCGCCCGAGGCCCGACGCGCTCGCGCGTAGCGACCCAGATGTCGGCGTCCGGCATCGACAGTTTCAAACGCGAATCGGCGATCTCGATGGCAGCGGGCTGCGGAAAATAGATCAGCGAGCGCTGGAAAAAGAACAGCGCGGCGCACAGCACCACGTAAACGGCGACGATCAATGCGACGAGTGACATCAGGGTTCGGGACATTCGGCTACTTTTAACGGGGTGTGAGGGTTTGCTGTCGCAGTGTAGTCCAGCGGTTCGCCCCGGCAGCCCTCCAACACAACATGCAACAGACTCACGCAGCGGGGGAGGCAGCATGAGCCACACTGAGGGTTACTCCCGTCGCCGATTGCTCACGCTGGCTGCCGGGGTTTCGGCGGTCTTCACCTTTGAACGTGCGCTGGCCGCTGTCCCATCGTGCGCCGCTACCGGAGGCCAAGCCATGCAGACCCGTGTCATCCCTTCAAGCTCGGAACCCCTGCCGATGGTGGGACTGGGCACCTATCGCGGTTTTGATGTTGCGCCGGGCGATCTGGCCTACAAGCAACTGCCGGCGGTGCTCGATGAATTGTTCGCCAAGGGCGGTACGGTGGTCGATAGCTCACCCATGTATGGCCGCGCCGAAGAGACCACCGGCGAATTGCTGTCGATCCACGAACCGCGCTCGCCGGCGTTTCTGGCCACAAAGGTGTGGACGCGAGGCCGCGAGGAGGGTCTCGCGCAGATGGAACAGTCGTTCAGTCTGCTGCGCACCGAGCAAATCGACCTGATGCAGATCCACAACCTGCTCGACTGGCAAACCCACCTGCCCACACTGCGTGAATGGAAGGCGCAGGGGCGCATTCGCTACATCGGGATCACCCACTACACGGCGTCGGCCTATGACGAAGTGGAGGCTGTACTCAAGGCTGAGCCGTTGGATTTCCTCCAGATCAACTACGCTCTCGACGACCGGGGCGTGGAACAACGCATCCTGCCACTGTGCCGCGAACGCGGGGTGGCGGTGATCTGTAATCGGCCATTCGGCGGCGGTGGTTTGCTCGCCCGGCTCAAAGGTAAACCACTCCCGGCGTGGGTCTCGGATGTGCAGGTCAACAGTTGGCCGCAACTGGCGCTGAAGTTTTTGCTGGCTCACCCGGCGGTGACTTGCGTCATCCCGGGTACCGGTAATCCGCGTTATATGGCCGATAACGTCAAGGCCGGTTTCGGCCCGATGTTGACTGATGCGCAACGGCATCAGTTGATTGCGTGGGTCGGTTAGGCCCATTCAACCGCGAAAGCGCAACGCCTCCAGCAACAACGCAAACGCCGGTGCCGCCTGGCGCCGACTCGGGTAGTAGAGGTGATAACCGGCGAAACGCGGGCACCAGTCTTGCAGAACTTGCACCAGCCGACCCTCTGCCAGATGCGCCGTGACGAGGTTCTGCGGGATGTAACTCAGGCCAAAACCGTCCAGTGCCGCGTCGAGTAACGGGTAGACACCATTCAGCGTGATCTGCCCGGACACCCGCACCTTGAGGCTTTCGCCGTCCTTTTCAAACTCCCAGGTGTACAGCCCGCCATTGGTGGGCAGGCGCAGGTTGTTGCAGGCGTGGTCGGTCAGGTCACGTGGCGTTTGTGGCGGTGGACGGCTGGCGAAGTAGGCCGGTGAGCCGACGACCACCATGCGCATGTCCGGGCCGATGCGCGTGGCGATCATGCCTTGGGCGACGTCTTCGCCCAAGCGCACGCCGGCATCGAACCCTTGCCCGGCGATGTCAACGAAGCCGTAATCGCAGCAGACTTCGACGGCGATGTCGGGGTATTTCGGCAGGAACGCCTTGAGTACCGGGCGCAGCAGCCAGTCCAGCGAATGATCGGTGGCGCTGATGCGAATCTTGCCCGCCGGGGTTTCACGCAGGTTGCTCAGGGCGGCGAGTTCCAGTTCGATCTCTTCGAAGCGCGGGCCGATGGTTTGCAGCAGGTGCTCGCCGGCCTCGGTGGGGGAGACGCTGCGAGTGGTGCGCGTCAGCAGGCGCAGACCAAGGCGCGCTTCGAGGGCGCGGATGGTGTGGCTGAGCGCGGACTGCGAGATGCCAAGTTTGGCGGCGGCTTTGGTGAAGCTGCGCGCGCGCGCCACGGCGAGGAAGGCGAGCAGGTCACTGGCGTTTTCGCGAAGCATTAATGAGTTTCCTGCATAAGTTATTTCGAACTCTAGTTGATTATCTGAAGAGTCGGCGCCGGTAAAGTTCAGACATCACTTGCTGGAGAGACCGCCATGAACCCGATTGCCGCTTCTGCGTTGACCCTTTCCTTGCTGGCCGCCGACGCCCAAGCCAACGAAACCCCACGAGTCACCGTTACGCCCAACGGCTCACAACCGTCGGCCCAGGGGCCGGCGGATTGGTTCACCGGAACCGTGCGGATCGATGCGCCGTTCAAGGGCACTGATCGGGCGCGGGTCAGTGGCGCTACCGTGACGTTTGAGCCGGGTGCGCGCACGGCGTGGCACACCCATCCGCTGGGGCAGACGTTGATCGTCACGGCCGGAGCGGGGTTTGTGCAGGAGTGGGGGCAGCCGGTGCGGCAGATTCGCCCTGTCGATACCGTGTGGATCGCGCCCGGCGCCAAGCACTGGCATGGCGCCGCACCCACCACGGCGATGACGCATATCGCCATTGCTGAAATGCAGGATGCAACAGTTGTCCAGTGGATGGAGCAGGTCGGTGAGGCGCAGTATCCGCGCAGCGAGTGAACCCATGGCCCTCGACCCAGGCCTCTCCCTGAGTGAGAGGCCTGGGTCGAGGGGGTCTTCAGATCATTTCCGGCAATGACGAAAGAATCTTGTCCAGCGTAATCGGATATTCACGCACCCTGGCACCGGTGGCGTTGTAGATCGCATTCGCCACCGCCGCGCTCACACCGCAAATCCCCAATTCACCGACACCTTTGGCCTTCATCGGCGATGAAACCGGATCGGTTTCTTCAAGGAAAATGACCTCCTGATGCGGGATGTCGGCATGCACCGGCACTTCATATCCGGCCAGATCATGGTTGACGAAAAACCCCAGTCGCGTGTCCACCGCCAACTCTTCCATCAACGCTGCGCCCACGCCCATGGTCATCGCGCCGATGACCTGACTGCGCGCCGCTTTTGGGTTGAGAATCCGTCCGGCCGAACACACCGCCAGCATGCGCCGAACACGAACCTCTCCCGTAGCGGCATCCACCGCGACCTCAACGAAGTGCGCTCCAAACGTCGACTGCTGATATTGCTCGGCGAGGTCAGCAAACTCGATGCTGTCTTCAGCCTGCAGCGCACCATCCTGTGCGGCGTTGCGCAGCGCAACCTGCTGGTCGCCGACGCGCACCAGACCGTCGCTAAACTCAGCCTTGTCGGCAGCCATGCCCAACTTGCCTGCCACCGCTTCGCGCAGTTTCATGCACGCGGCATACACCCCGGCCGTCGAGCAGTTGGCACCGAACTGGCCGCCTGATCCGGCAGACACCGGGTAACTCGAGTCGCCCAGCCGTACGGTCACGTCCTCGAGTCCAACGCCCATCATTTCAGCGGCGGTCTGGGCAATGATCGTGTAACTGCCGGTGCCGATGTCGGTCATGTCGGTTTCCACCGTGACCTTGCCGTCGCGCTCGAGTCGCACCCGCGCGCCGGATTTCAACAGCAGGTTGTTGCGGATGGCCGCAGCGACGCCCATGCCGATCAGCCAGCGGCCCTCGCGGCGCGTACCGGGTTGCGTATTGCGCTTGTTCCAGCCGAATTTTTCGGCGCCAGTTTGCAGGCATTCAATCAAATGACGTTGGGAGAAGGGCCGTTGGGTGTTCACCGGGTCGACTTGCGTGTCGTTAAGGATGCGGAACTGAACCGGATCGAGTTTGAGCTGCTCAGCCATTTCGTCCATGGCGATTTCCAGCGCCATCAGCCCCGGGGTTTCGCCAGGTGCGCGCATGGAGTTGCCTTCGGGCAGGTCCAGCGGCGCCAGGCGCATGGTGACCAGACGGTTTTCGGCGGCGTAGAGCAATTGGCTCGGTTGCGCCGCGACTTCCACCTTGCCGTCCTCCAGATTGCCAGACCAGCCTTCGTGGGCGATGGCCGTGAGTTTGCCGTCCGCTGTCGCGCCCATGCGAATGCGCTGGAGGGTGGCGGGGCGGTGGGTGGTGTTGTTGGCGACCTGCGGGCGGGCGATGGAGAATTTCACCGGGCGGTTGGCCATGCGCGCACCGAGGGCCGCGAGGATTACGTCGGCGCGGATAAACAGTTTGCCCCCGAAGCCACCGCCAATGTATGGCGAGATCAAACGGACGTTCTCCTTCGGCAGACCGAGGGTTTCGGCAACGTCGCCGACGCTCCAGGCGATCATCTGGTTGGAGGTCCACAGGGTCAGTTGATCGCCTTTCCATGCGGCCAATGTCGCGTGGGGTTCCATCATCGCGTGGGACTGATCGGGGGTGGTGTAAGTCTGATCGAACTGCACCGGCGCGGCAGCGAAAGCCTTGGCGAAATCGCCGTGGGTGACGTCCGGCAATTCGTCCTTCGCTTCGACGCCTTGGTCGCGCACGCTGGCCAGATCGAACTCGCCTTTGGTCGCGACGTAATCGACTTTGACCAATTGCGCGGCGGCCCGTGCCTGTTCAAAGGTTTCGGCCACCACCAGCGCCACGGCCTGGTGATAGTGCTGAACCTGAGGGCCGGCCAGCAAGTGCGCCGAGTTGAATTTGCCTTTGCCGAGTTTGCCAGCGTTGGCCGCGGTGACGATCGCCAAAACCCCTGGCGCTGCGTTCGCCTCATCCAGATCAATGTGGTTGATTCGGCCCTTGGCGATGGCCGCACCGACCATAAATCCATAAGCCTGATTGGCCACCGCTTCATGTTGCTCGTAGGCGTAAGGCGCCTGGCCGCAGGTTTTCAGTTTGCCTTCGATACGGTCGGTGGGTTTGCCGATGACCTTCATTTGGTCGATCGGGTTGGTGGTGGCGGGCGTGTCGAATTTCATGCTTGATCCCTCGCTTGCGCCAACACCGAGCCGAGTGTGCGCTCTACCAAGGTCAGTTTGAATGCGTTGTCGTGGGTCGGCGTGGCGCCATCGAGCAGGCGCGCGCTGACGGCTTTTGCGCCTTGGGGCAACAGGGCTTCAGCCGCTTCCACCCGCCACGGTTTTGGCGCGATACCGCCAACGGCGACGCGGCCGCTACCGTCCTTTTGCAGAATCAAACCGACGGACACCAGGGCAAACGCGTAGGACGAGCGATCACGCACCTTGTGATAAATGTGGGTGCCGCCCACCGGCGCCGGCAAAGTCACTGCGGTGATGAACTCGCCAGCGGTCAGGCTGGTTTCGATGTGCGGCGTGTGCCCCGGCAACTGATGAAAGTCCGCCATGGCGATGCGACGGGTGCTGCCATCGGGTTTGACCGTTTCAATCTGTGCATCGAGGGCGCGCATCGCAATCGCCATGTCGCTTGGGTGGGTGGCGATGCAGGCATCGCTGACGCCGATGATCCCCAGTTGCCGACTGACCCCGCCAATCGCCGCGCAACCGCTGCCGGGGTTGCGTTTGTTACAGGCTTGATTCGTGTCGTAGAAGTAGGGGCAACGGGTGCGTTGCAGCAGGTTGCCAGCCGTGGTCGCCATGTTGCGCAACTGTCCCGATGCCCCGGCAAGCAAGGCGCGGGAGAGCAGGGCGTAGTCCTTTCTGACGCGGTTGTCGGCCGCCAGATCGCTGTTGCGCACCAGTGCGCCGATACGCAAACCGCCCTCGGGCGTGGCTTCGATCTGATCCAGCCCCAGGTGATTGATATCAATCAGGTGCAGCGGGGTTTCGATGTCAAGTTTCATCAAATCCAGCAGGTTGGTGCCGCCAGCGATGAACTGTGCGCCTTCGACTTGCGCGGCTTGCGCTGCGGCTGTGGCGGGGGAGTCGGCGCGGCTGTAATTGAACGCTCTCATGCCGGTACCTCTGCGACTTCAGTGATGGCTTCGATGATGTTCGAGTAGGCGCCGCAGCGGCAGATGTTGCCGCTCATGCGTTCCTGAAATTCTGCGGCGATCATTTGCGGTGGCTCGGTCAGGCTGGCGCTGACGTGGCTGGGAATGCCGTCGCGGATCTCCTTGAGCACCGCCACCGCCGAACAGATCTGCCCCGGTGTGCAATAGCCGCACTGATAGCCGTCGTGTTTGATGAACGCAGCTTGCATCGGATGCAGATTGTCCGGCATGCCGAGGCCTTCAATGGTGGTGATGTCGCTGCCTTCTTGCATCACCGCCAGGGTCAGACAGGCGTTGATTCGACGGCCATCAGCGATCACCGTGCAGGCGCCGCACTGGCCATGGTCGCAGCCTTTTTTGCTGCCGGTCATCTGCAGGTTTTCGCGTAAGGCATCGAGCAGGGTGGTGCGATTGTCGACCTCAAGGGTCTGAGGTTTGCCATTGACGTTTAAGGTTATTTTGCTCATGGCCGATTGCTCCAGGTTGGCCGCATAGGCCTTGAGGCTGATAAAGGGGGGCATCGCAAACGCCGTCGCGGTCACGGCGCCGAGGATCAGAAATTTACGTCGGGAAATCGGCATGGTTCGATTCCTTTACTCTCATCAGGGCAGCAGGGTCACAAAAGGCCCATAGGGGCGCGCCGGCATGTTTGCCAGTCTCGTTTCAGGAATGACCGCCGGAGAGAGGAAAAGGTTTTTGCGGATTTGCGCTATAGAGTTATGCGCATGGCTCATGAATCTTCAGATTCATTGTGGGAACGGGCATGCTGGCGAAGGGACGTTTCAATCAACGAGAGGTTGAATGATCCACCGCTTTCGCGAGCAAGCCCCGCTCCCACGGGGTTTGCCTTCAGGCGTTATAAAAAATGAGCGCTCGCCTGGACGCGGGATCGCGCAGGCGTCGAGGCCTCGAGATCCAGCAAATGGGTGGCGAGAATGTCGCTCAGAAAGCGAAACTGATCGTTGATGCCGACCACTTCATTGCTGAAATGATGGGTCGCGGCGGGCATCAGCAAATCGTCGAAATCGTCGTTGAACACCAACGCCTGCGCCTTGCGTTGCACAACGTGCTGCTCGTAGTAGTTGCTGCCGAACACCGGGAAACTTACGGAGAGCGTGATGGTGTGAATCATGATGTGAACGCCTCGTTGTGGTTCGGATGGCGCAATCGTGCCTTTGATGTGCGGCGGGCGGAACGCAATCGTCGCGATGTTGGATATCGACGGTATTGATGGTTGGCGCAGACCCCTTGTGGGAGCTGTATTTGACCCAATACCAGACAAACGGCCCATCTCCTGCACCTATACTCAAATTTGCTGCTCCTTACTCTAGGAGACCATCACCGTGAAACCGCGCGCGCTGTTCGTCGCCGCACTGTTTTTGCTGGCTGGCTGCGCCTCTTCGGCGCGGGCCCCGGTGACGGCGCCAGCGGTGGTGGTTTCACCTGCAACCTGGCAGCAAATCGACCGCGAAATCGTCAACGCCTCGCAACAGTCCACCGAGCAGGTCAAGCTGTTCGCCCGTGGCTCGATGGAACATTGGCGCACTCGCGTCTATCAGCAAACTGAAGAAAATTTCATCCCGTGGTTCAGCAGTTACTGGACCCAGGAATGGCTGTCGATGAAGGTCAGTTGGTACACGATCAGCGCTGGTGGCGAGGAGGACGCGTCGGCCAAGCGTCTGGCGGCGTATCTGCTTGAGCAATATCAGGAAAAGGTGTTGGCGCCGGTGGCCGTGGAGATCGATCCGGACGCGATCCTTGGCCAGGCCACGGCGTTCTATGCGCAACTGATGGCCCGGCAGATGCCGCTCATCGCTCTGCGTCACGGTGTGCCGGTCGCGCAACTTAATGGACATCTGCAGAAAACTCCGGCGATAGCGCTCGGGCCGCCAACCGCTCGGGACGCGTCGCTCTATCAAATTGTCAGCACGCAGCCTTTGAACACACTGCCCGCTTACGCTGCGTTGATCGACAAGATTCACACCGATGGTGGTGCCCAGGGCATCGCTTCGACTGATGCCGGTATGGCGCCCGTCGCCAAACGCGCCAGCCAACGCATCGAAGCGGAGATGGCACCACGCGGCGCCGCCAGTGCCGTGGCGGCAGCGGCGGGCAAACTGGCCGGCGCGATGATTTCGGTAGGCGTGGCGGGCATCCGCGCGATCATTCAGGCCAATGACCGTCCCGACAGCGAAGCGCTGATCCGTAGCAGCTTGGGCAATACATTCGATAAAGCCTGGCTGAAACTGGTGCAGAACCCGAATACGGGTGTGATGGCCGGTGCACTGCACATCGCTGGGCAGATCGAGCGCCATCTAGGCGGGGTAGAGCAACCGCCGGTCGGGTTGGGCGTGAATCGTGTCGAATGGCAGCCGCCGCAATCGACCATTGAGCAGAACGAACCCACCGTACAAGGAGAATGATCATGTCTTACATCGATATTTTTGTTGCCCCGGTCCCGACTGCCCATCGTGAACAATACAAAAAACACGCTGAGATCGCGGCCGAACTGTTCAAGGAGTACGGCGCCCTGAGCGTGGCCGAATGTTGGGGCGATGACGTGCCAGACGGCAAGCTCACCTCTTTCCCGATGGCGGTGAAACTCAAGGAAGGTGAAACCGTGGCGTCGGGCTGGCTGATCTGGCCGGACAAGGCCACCCGCGATGCGGGCATGGCGAAAATGATGGACGACCCACGCATGCAACCGGACGTCAACCCGATGCCGTTCGATGGGCAGCGAATGATCTTCGCCGGGTTCAAATACCTCATCGAACCTTGAAACTCACGCAAGCCCGTTCCCACAGGTTTTGTATTTCACTCTGCCGATGGCGTAATCCGACAGCCTTTGCGATGACGAATCTGCTCATCCGTTGGCCGCTCTCGGACAAACTCGAATCGCGGATCGCCCTCGCGGTAATGCACCAGCCAGCCCCATTCCAGTTCGTTTTCATCCTGCCCGGGGTTGGGTGGTCTGGCCCACCACGGTTCTTTGCTGAGGATCTCGCGCATGGCGACCTCCGGTTGATGGCAATCCTTGAACTATAGACGTGTGCGGCGAGTCGTCAGAAAGGGGCAGGTAGAATCGGCTATCACGACCCTCTAAGGAGCCAGGCCATGACGGATGAAAAACACGGGGATCTGCCCTCCAAGCGGCTGTTCTTTGCCCTGGACTGCCCAGTGGCGCAGCGCAAGGCGATGGCTCAATGGCGCGCGGAGTTGGGCTTGAGAGCCGGCAAACCCGTGCCCGCCGACAATTTTCACCTGACGTTATTGTTTCTCGGTGCGGTGCCATTGGCGCAGATCGGCGAAGTCTGCGAAGCCGCCAGTAAGGTACGCACGCCGGGAGAGGCCGTGCGGATTTCGCTGGATCGCTTGCAGGTCTGGCACCGCGCCGGGGTGTTGTCGTTGGCGCCCGAGCAGGCACCGCAGGCGTTATTACGTCTGGTCTATGCGCTTGAGCAGGCCATGTTGCCGTTTGGTTTTGAGGCGCCGTCACACGCGTTTCGCCCGCATCTGACGCTGGCCCGTGATTACCGCGCACCCGAGCCGGAAGCCGCCACACCGCCGGAGTTCTGCCTGCGTGCCGAGCGCTTTGCCCTGTTTGAATCGCACAAGGGGCGCTACCGCGTTTTGCAAGATTGGCCGCTGACCTGAGCGACAAAAAAAGGCGCCCGAGGGCGCCTGAAATTCACCTGAGCCGAGGGAGCCAGGTGAGGCCGTTCATATGCAGGGTGCAGCGGTGGTAAGGCGCTGCGTGAACGGGAAATCATAAACCTTCAAGCCGACACCTATCCCCTGTGGGAGTGGGCTTGCTCACGAAGGCGTCAGGTCAGCCAATTCACAGGTGCCTGACACTACGCTTTCGCGAGCAAGCCCGCTCCCACAGGGGATTCGGTTACTTACCGAGTTTCACCCGCGTCCAGCCACGGGTCATGATCCGCTGGGTGGCAATCGGCTGATCCGGCACCGCATACAGCGTCGCCATCACCGCTTGCGACGGGTACGAGCCCGGATCGTTGCGGATCGCTTCATCCACCAGTGGCGTCGCCGCCGAGTTGGCGTTGCTGTAGCCAATATTGTTGGTGACTTCGGCGATGATGTCCGCACGCATCAGGAAATTCATGAACAGGTACGCGTTGTCGACGTTCGCCGCATCGCGCGGGATGGCGACCATGTCGTAGAAGCTGCCGGCGCCTTCCTTGGGAATGCTGTAGTCGATCTTCACGTTGTTGCCCGATTCCACCGCACGGGCCTTGGCCTGCAGCACGTCACCGGAATAACCGACGGCCACGCAGATGTTGCCGTTGGCCAGGTCAGAGATGTACTTCGAAGAGTGGAAGTACGCCACAGACGGGCGGATTTTCATGAACAGCGCTTCGGCTTCCAGAAGGTGCGCCTTGTCCTTGTCGTTCACCGGATAGCCCAAGTAGTGCAGGGCGGCCGGGAGCATTTCGGTCGGCGAGTCGAGGAAGCTGATGCCACACGCCTTGAGCTTCTCGGCGTTTTCGGGCTTGAACAGCAAGTCCCAGGAATCGGTCGGGGCGTTGGCGCCGAGCACTTCCTTGACCTTGGCCGGGTTGAAACCGATGCCAATCGAGCCCCACATGTACGGGAACGCGTGAGCGTTGTCCGGATCACTGGCGGAGGCGTTTTTCAGCAGCACCGGGTTGAGATTCTTCCAGTTCGGCAGTTTTGATTTGTCCAGCGGCTGATAGACGCCGGCCTTGATCTGCTTGGCCAGGAAACTGTTGGACGGCACGACGATGTCGTAGCCGGATTTGCCCGCCAGCAAACGCGCCTCAAGGGTTTCGTTGCTGTCGAAGACGTCGTAGGTCACGCGGATGCCGGTCTCGTCTTCGAACTTCTTGACGGTGTCCGGGGCGATGTAATCGGACCAGTTATAAACACGCAGCACCTTGTCGTTGGCCTGGGCGCCCATAACCATTGCGCCCATTAAGGACAGTGTCAGCAGAGTCCTGCCAAACATTTTCATCGGTACAACTCCATTGTTCTTGTTCAAAAACTCAACACGGTAAACCTGTGGCGAGGGGACAAACCCCGTCGCCACAACATCAGTTATCAAGCGTTAGCAGCGGCGCGTTGCGGCTGTTGCCACGATTCATTGGCGGTCTGATCCATCGCTTCCTGAATCGCACGTTTGCGGTTGGCTTCTGCCTTGCGGCCGAAATACCAGACCAGGAAGGTCACGATCGACACCGCCAGCAGAATCAGGCTGGCCACGGCGTTGATCTCAGGCTTCACGCCCAGGCGCACCGCCGAGAACACTTCCATCGGCAGGGTGGTAGAACCCGGGCCCGACACGAAGCTTGCCAACACCAGGTCATCCAGCGACAAGGCAAACGACATCATCCCGCCCGCCGCCAGCGACGGCGCAATCATCGGAATGGTGATCAGGAAAAACACCTTGAAGGGCTTTGCCCCCAGGTCCATCGCCGCTTCTTCAATCGACAGATCCAGTTCACGCAGTCGGGCGGAAACGACCACCGCCACATAGGCTGCACAAAACGTGGTGTGGGCGATCCAGATGGTGACGATGCCACGCTCCTGCGGCCAGCCGATCAGCTGCGCCATCGCCACGAACAGCAGCAACAACGACAGACCGGTAATCACCTCGGGCATCACCAACGGCGCGGTGACCAAACCACCAAACAGCGTGCGCCCCTTGAAACGCGTCACCCGCGTCAGCACAAACGCGGCCAGGGTG
Source organism: Pseudomonas sp. NPDC087615 (assembly GCF_044743445.1). Lineage (NCBI taxonomy): Bacteria > Pseudomonadati > Pseudomonadota > Gammaproteobacteria > Pseudomonadales > Pseudomonadaceae > Pseudomonas > Pseudomonas sp. NPDC087615. Next base: position 27,316 of record NZ_JBIUWM010000029.1, read on the forward strand.
CCGAGTGCGACGGCGGCAATCGCTGTGTAGCAGGCGATTTCCAGCGAGCGCAGCACCGAGCCCATCAGTTGCGTGTTGTCGAGCAGGCCGACGTACCACTTCACCGACCAGCCGCCCCACACGGTTACCAGTTTCGAGGCGTTGAACGAGTAGATCACCAGGATCAGCATCGGCAGATAGATGAACATCAGGCCGAAGATCAGCATGAACTTTGCAAAACCGAAGCGTTTCATCCCCGTGCCTCCATCTCTTTGGCCTGGCTGCGGTTGAACAGCAGAATCGGCACAATCAGGATCAACAGCATCACCACCGCCAGGGCGGACGCCACCGGCCAGTCGCGGTTATTGAAGAACTCTTGCCACAACACACGGCCGATCATCAGCGTCTCCGGGCCACCGAGCAGTTCAGGAATCACGAACTCACCGACCACCGGAATGAACACCAGCATGCAACCGGCGATGATGCCGTTCTTGGCCAGCGGCACGGTGATTTTCCAGAAGTTGTTGAAGTTGCTCGAGCCCAGGTCTGACGCGGCTTCCAGCAGGCTGCCATCGTGTTTGACGAGGTTGGCGTACAGCGGCAACACCATGAACGGCAGATAGGCGTAAACCACGCCGATATAGACGGCCGTGTTGGTGTTGAGGATTTCGATCGGGTGATCGGTGAGCCCCGTCCACATCAGAAACGCGTTGAGCAACCCGTTGTTGCTGAGAATGCCCATCCACGCATACACGCGGATCAGGATCGCCGTCCAGGTCGGCATCATGATCAGCAGCAGCAAGACGTTTTGCGCTTCCTTGCTCGCCTTGGTGATCGCGTAAGCCATCGGGAAACCGATCCCCAGGCACATCAGCGTGCTCAGTGCCGCGACCTTCAGCGAACCGAGGTAGGCCGACAGATAAAGGTCGTCTTCACCCAACAGGGTGTAGTTGCCGATGTTCAGCAACAGTTGGAATTTCTGCTCGGCGTAGGTGTAGATCTCCGAGTAGGGCGGAATGGCCAGGGCTGCTTCCGAGAAGCTGATCTTCATCACCAGAAAGAACGGCAGCATGAAGAACAGGAACAGCCAGACGAACGGAATACCGATCACCAGTTTTCGCCCGCTGGGCACCAGGCGCAGGAATTGCTGATTGAAGGTTCTCATGAGCGCAGTACCACGCCGCTGTCGTCTTCCCACCAGACGTAGACCTTGTCGTCCCAGGTTGGTCGCGCGCCACGGCGTTCGGCGTTGGCCATGAACGACTGGACGATCTTGCCGCCAGGCAATTCAACGTAGAACACCGAGTGGCCACCGAGGTAGGCGATGTCATGCACCTTGCCTTCGGACCAGTTGTAGCGGAACTCCGGTTGGGTGGTGCTGACGAGCATTTTTTCCGGGCGGATCGCGTAGGTGATCGACTTGTCCTGCACTGAGGTGCTGACGCCATGGCCGACGTAGATTTTTTGCTGCAAGTCCGGGCTGTGAATGATTGCGTGACCTTCCAGGTCTTCCACCACGGTGCCGTCGAAAGCGTTCACGTTGCCGATGAATTCGCAGACCATGCGGCTGACCGGGGCTTCATAGATGTCAATCGGGCTACCAATCTGCGCGATCCAGCCCAGGTGCATGATCGCGATGCGTTCGGCCATGGTCATGGCTTCTTCCTGGTCATGCGTCACCATCACGCACGTTACGCCGACGCGTTCGATGATTTGCACCAGCTCAAGCTGCATCTGCGAACGCAGCTTCTTATCCAGCGCGCCCATCGGTTCGTCGAGCAGCAACAGCTTCGGACGCTTGGCCAGCGAGCGGGCGAGGGCAACGCGCTGGCGTTGACCGCCGGACAACTGGTGCGGCTTGCGCTTGGCGTATTGGGTCATGTGTACCAGGCGCAGCATCTCTTCGACGCGGGCGTCTATTTCACTGGCCGGCAAACGGTCCTGCTTGAGGCCGAAGGCGATGTTCTGCGCGACGGTCATGTGGGGGAACAGCGCGTAGGACTGGAACATCATGTTGATCGGCCGCTCATACGGCGGCATGTCGGTGATGTCCACGCCGTCGAGCAGAATCCGCCCTTCGGTCGGGCGCTCGAAACCGGCGAGCATGCGCAGCAGGGTCGATTTGCCCGAACCGGAGCCGCCGAGCAGGGCGAAGATTTCGCCCTGATGGATCTCCAGGGAAACATCGTCCACGGCGGTGGTTTCGTCGAACTTCTTGGTCACGCGATCGACTTTCACCAGAACCTTTTTCGGTTGCTGATGACCTTCAAGAGCCTTCCTGTAAGTGCTGGAGGCGTTTGCCATGTGAAACTCCCAACAGGTTTCAGTCGCCGGGCCAATGTGGCCTGGCTTAAAAGTGGATTGCAGAGCTGTAAGTGCATTGCCTGTCGGATCACATCCCCTTGTGGGAGCGGGCTTGCTCGCGCATACGTCGTGTCGATCGACATCGTTGTTGCCTGACACACCGCTTTCGCGAGCAAGCCCGCTCCCACAGGGTTTTGCGTTGTCCTGACGGGCACTGCTCTTACCGATCCGGCTTGGTTGGCGCCGCCGTCCTGGCTGCCTGGGTCGTACTTGTTGTTATTACGGTTTGTTGTTTTCACGGATGACGGATGCACACACGCGCAGCCGCCGACCCCGTGGGGGCAGTAAACAGTGATGAAATCCTGGGTTGGGTCAGCGTTGGTTGCGTCGCGCCGCCCGTTGCCGGCAAGCCTCGCCGAACGCCTGGAAAATCCTCAGGTAGTTCGGGTTATCGAGTACCTGCCATTCCGGGTGCCATTGCACACCGAGGGCAAAGGTCGGGCTGTGCTCCACCGAGATCGCCTCGATCAGGCCATCCGGCGCCACCGCTTCGGCACGCAGGCCGGGAGCGAGGCGGTTGATGCCCTGACTGTGAATCGAGTTGACCTGGAACTCGCCCGGCAACGCCAGTGCTTCGAACACGCCACCGCCAAGGACGCTGACCGCATGGGCCGGTGCGTATTGCACGGCCACATCCGGGCTGTCGGCTTCGCGGTGATCGAGCATGCCCGGCAACTCATGCACCTTCTGATGCAGGCTGCCGCCGAACGCGACGTTCATTTCCTGGAAGCCACGGCAAATGCCCAGCACCGGAACGCCCGCCGCGATGGCTGCACGCAATAGAGGAAGGGTGGTGGCGTCCCGCGCCGGATCGTGATCCGTGCCGGGGGCGCTGGCCGGGCCTTGATAGTGGAAAGGTTCCACATTCGAGGGCGAGCCGGTCAGCAAAAGACCGTCGAGTTGACCGAGCAGGTCTTCGATTTCAGTCAGCTTGCCAAGGGAAGGAATGACCACCGGCAGCCCCAAAGCCGCGACGCTGACAGCACGCAAGTACTTGTCGCCGCTGATGTGATAGGGGTGCAGGCCAATCTGTTTGACGCACGCTGTAACGCCGATCAATGGCTTGAATGCCATTTTTATTCACCTCGAAGTTTGACACTTGAACGAGCTTTTCCGGAGCTTAGCCTCGTTGATTTTAATTAACAACTGCCATGTAAAAAATTCTAAACGCCGCTCGTCCAGTCTTCACGGTTTATGGGTGTCTGGCGCCTGTGTTGGCACGTAAGTGTTAAATAAAACCCTAAAAATAAAGGCTGAACGGTCGAGTGTTCGCTATTGACTTCACTTTGCCTTTCGGATTGACTGGCTCGGCGAAACAGCAGTGAACATAATAATTAACAGCTAAATAGGTGCATCATGTCGGTCCCTCTGCGTGCCGTTCAACTCAACGAAGCAAACGCATTCCTTAAGAAATATCCTGAGGTTTTGTACGTCGACCTTCTGATTGCGGATATGAACGGTGTGGTGCGCGGCAAGCGCATCGAACGCACCAGTCTTCATAAGGTTTACGAGAAAGGCATCAACCTGCCGGCCTCGCTTTTCGCCCTCGACATCAATGGCTCCACGGTCGAAAGCACTGGCCTGGGGCTGGACATCGGCGACGCTGACCGCATCTGCTACCCGATCCCCGGCACCCTGAGCATCGAGCCGTGGCAGAAGCGCCCAACCGCACAATTGTTGATGACCATGCACGAGATCGAAGGCCAGCCGTTCTTCGCTGACCCGCGTGAAGTGTTGGCCAATGTCGTGCGCAAGTTCGATGAAATGGGCCTGACCCTCTGCGCGGCGTTCGAACTGGAGTTCTATCTGATCGACCAGGACAACGTGAACGGCCGTCCGCAATCGCCGCGTTCACCGGTTTCCGGCAAGCGTCCGGTATCGACTCAGGTGTATCTGATCGACGACCTCGACGAGTACGTTGACTGCCTGCAAGACATCCTCGAAGGCGCGAAAGAGCAGGGCATCCCGGCTGACGCCATCGTCAAGGAAAGCGCCCCGGCGCAGTTCGAAGTCAACCTGCATCACGTCTCCGACCCGATCAAGGCGTGCGACTACGCCGTCCTGCTCAAGCGTCTGGTGAAGAACATTGCCTACGACCACGAGATGGACACCACCTTCATGGCCAAGCCGTATCCGGGCCAGGCGGGCAACGGACTGCACGTACACATTTCGATTCTGGACAAAGAAGGCAACAACATCTTCGCCAGCGAGGATCCCGAGCAGAACGCCGCGCTGCGACACGCGATCGGCGGTGTGCTGGAGACCCTGCCTGCGCAAATGGCTTTCCTCTGCCCGAACGTCAACTCGTACCGCCGCTTCGGTGCACAGTTCTACGTGCCGAACTCGCCGAGTTGGGGCATCGACAACCGCACCGTGGCCGTGCGCGTGCCGACCGGTTCCGCCGATGCTGTGCGCATCGAGCATCGTGTGGCCGGTGCCGATGCCAACCCGTACTTGCTGATGGCGTCGGTGCTGGCCGGTATTCACCACGGCCTGACCAACCAGATCGAGCCAGGCGCGCCGGTGGAAGGCAACAGCTACGAGCAGAACGAGCAGAGCTTGCCGAACAACCTGCGCGACGCATTGCGTGAGCTGGACGACAGCGAAGTCATGGCCCGCTACATCGACCCGCTGTACATCGACGTGTTTGTCGCGTGCAAGGAAAGCGAGCTGGCCGAGTTCGAAAACTCGATCTCTGACCTTGAGTACAACTGGTATCTGCATACGGTCTGATTTGCAGACCAACACCGACCCAATGTGGGAGCGGGCCTGCTCGCGAATGCGGTGTGTCATTCAAAATCATTTTGTCTGGCATGGTGCTTTCGCGAGCAAGCCCGCTCCCACAGGGGATACGGTTACCAGGTTTTGATGAGTGGGCGACCGCCTGCCATCACCCCAATCCCCCCTTGTCGAGCCACAACAATGACTACAACCCGCAACGACTGGGAACAACGCTTCCAGTCCCTGACCATCGAATCCCGCGCTTTTATCAACGGCCAATACCGCCCGGCCATCAGCGGCGACACCTTCGAATGCCTGAGCCCCGTGGACGGCCGTTTCCTCGCCTCCGTGGCCAGCACCGACGAAGCCGACGCCAACCTCGCTGTTGAAGTCGCGCGCCAGTCTTTCGAATCCGGCGTGTGGGCGAAAAAAGCCCCGGCCGAGCGCAAGCGCATCCTGATCCGCTTCGCCGATCTGATTTTGCAACACCAGGAAGAACTGGCGCTGCTCGAAACCCTGGACATGGGCAAACCGATCAGCGACTCGATGAGCATCGACATCCCGGCGACCGCCAACGCGATCCGCTGGAGCGCCGAAGCCATCGACAAGATCTACGACGAAGTCGCCGCCACGCCCCACGACCAACTCGGTCTGGTGACCCGCGAGCCATCCGGTGTAGTCGCCGCGATCGTGCCGTGGAACTTCCCGCTGATCATGGCCAGCTGGAAATTCGCACCTGCGCTGGCAGCGGGTAACTCGTTCATCCTCAAGCCTTCGGAAAAGTCGCCGCTGACCGCCATCCGCATCGCTCAACTGGCGTTGGACGCGGGCATTCCGAAGGGGGTGTTCAACGTCCTGCCGGGCTTCGGTCACACCGTCGGCAAGGCGCTGGCGTTGCACATGGACGTCGACGTGCTGGCCTTTACTGGCTCCACGGCGATTGCCAAGCAACTGATGATTTATGCAGGCCAAAGCAACATGAAACGCGTTTGGCTCGAAGCCGGGGGCAAGAGCCCTAACGTGGTGTTCGCCGACGCACCGGACTTGCGCGCAGCAGCACAAGCGGCGGCTGGCGCCATTGCCTTCAACCAGGGCGAAGTCTGCACTGCCGGCTCGCGTCTGCTGGTTGAGCGTTCGATCCGCGAGCAATTCATCCCGCTGCTGGTGGAAGCGCTGCAAGCGTGGAAACCCGGTCACTCCCTCGACCCGGCCACCACCGTCGGCGCCTTGGTCGATCAGCGTCAACTCGACAACGTGCTGCGCTACATCAGCATCGGCCGCGAGCAGGGCGCCGAGCTGATCGCTGGCGGCCAACGCACCCTCGAAGAAACCGGTGGCCTCTACGTGCAACCGGCGCTTTTCGACGGCGTGACCAATGCCATGACCATCGCCCAAGAAGAGATTTTTGGCCCGGTGCTGTCGCTGATCACCTTCGACACTGTGGATGAAGCACTGCACATCGCCAATGACAGCATCTTCGGCCTCGCCGCCGGGGTCTGGACCAGCAACCTGAGCAAGGCACACACCTTCGCTCGTGGCCTGCACGCCGGCAGTGTGTGGGTCAACCAGTACGACGGCGGCGACATGACCGCGCCGTTCGGTGGCTTTAAACAGTCGGGTAACGGTCGCGACAAATCGCTGCACGCGTTCGACAAGTACACCGAGCTGAAAGCGACCTGGATCAAGCTCTAATTCTTTTACAGCGGCGGTCGCCAGTGCCTGGCGGCCATCGGAGAAACGTATGAAACAACAACACGTAAACAGCTACTACGCCGCCACCCGTAACGAAGTCATCGACTTCCCGATACTGGAAGAAGCGGTGGACTGCGACGTCTGCATCATCGGCGCCGGTTACACCGGCCTGTCCTCGGCGCTGTTCCTGACCGAAGCCGGCTATAAAGTCACGGTGCTGGAAGCGGCGAAAGTCGGCTACGGCGCCAGCGGCCGCAATGGCGGTCAACTGGTCAATTCCTACAGCCGCGACGTCGACGTAATCGAAGAGCGCTATGGCGACAAGACCGCAGAAATCCTCGGCAGCATGATCTTCGAAGGCGCTGACATCATCCGTTCGCGCATCAAAGACTACGACATCCAATGCGACTACCGCCCGGGCGGCATTTTCGCGGCGATGAACAAGAAGCAGCTCAACGGTTTGGCCGAGCAGAAGCGCAACTGGGAACGCTACGGCAACCGTAATCTGAAGATGCTCGGCGCGGCGGACATCCGTCGTGAAGTCGGCTCCGACGCCTACGTCGGCGGCCTGCTCGACTTGCAGGGCGGCCACGTACACCCGTTGAACCTGGCCCTCGGTGAAGCCGCCGCAATCACGCGTCTGGGCGGCAAGATCTACGAGCAATCGGCTGCCGTGGAAATCACCTACGGCGAGCCGAATGTCGTGCGCACCGCCAAAGGCCTGGTGCGCGCCAAGTACCTGTTGATCGCTGGCAACGCCTACCTGCCGCAAGGTCTCGACAACCGCGTCACCGCGAAAAGCATGCCGTGCGGTTCGCAAATCGTCGTCACCGAACCGTTGACCGAGAAGCAGGCGCGCAGCCTGATCACCAACAACTACTGCGTCGAAGACTGCAACTATCTGCTCGATTACTACCGCCTCACCGCCGACAACCGCCTGCTCTACGGCGGCGGCGTAGTCTACGGCGCGCGTGAACCGGACGACATCGAACAGCTGATCCGCCCGAAGATCCTCAAGACTTTCCCGCAGCTCAAAGACGTGAAAATCGACTACCGCTGGACCGGCAACTTCCTGCTGACCATGTCACGCATGCCGCAATTCGGCCGCATCGAGAAAAACGCCTACTACATGCAAGGCTACAGCGGCCACGGCGTCACCTGCTCGCACCTGGCCGGCAAACTGATCTCGGAAATGATCCGTGGCGACGCCGAACGCTTCAACGCCTTCGCCTCCCTGCCACACATGCCCATGCTCGGCGGCCGCACCTTCTCCGCACCATTGACCGCCCTCGGCGCCGTTTACTACTCACTACGCGACCGTTTCGGCATTTAGGTTACCTTCCCGGCGGCGGCCCCAAAGACCCCCGCCGGTTTTTTACCTGAGTCCAGCGCTCAAAATGTGTGTGGGGCCTGCCATCGATAGCGTCATGACGGGGTGTGCAACGCCAACTGCTTGATCACCTCAACCACTGGCGCCACCCGCTCAGCCTGCCCCTGCGGCCACACTGCATAGAGGTTGTAATGCGCCGCAATCTGCGCCTCGTTCAGCGCGACCAACCGTCCACTGCGCAATGCATCGGCGGCCAGTAAACCGCGCACCAGTCCGGCACCCACGCCAGCCTCGGCGGCGGCGATCAGATTGGCCGCATTATCGAAAATTATCCGCGCCGGCGGCTCAGTCGGCGGCAAGCCCGCCGCATCCAGCCACGGGATCCACGAACGCCGCGTGTAGCCCAACAGTGGCAGCTCAAGAACCTGCGCCGGGCTCAGCGACAACTGCAAGCCATGTCGTTCCAGCAACTCGGGCGAGGCCACCGCCAGCACCCGGTCGCCACAAATCTGCGTCATCTCGCAGTCATCCCAATCGCCATAGCCATAACGCAGCGCCAGGTCCACCCGCTCGAACGTGCTGCGATCGCTGCGTGGCATCGACAGCAGTGTCACCTCGTAGTCTGGCAGCCCATCGAGCAATTGCGGCAAGCGCGGATTGAGCCAGCTCTGCGCCAGCTCAGTGTCCACATCCAGTGTCAGCCGCTGCGCCATGCTGCGATTTTTTACCGAAGACAATGCGCGGTCGATCTGCGCCAGACCGTCCGACAACACACTGGCAAACAACTGCCCAGCGTCCGTCAGATTGCTACCGCCACCTTCACGCACGAACAGTGGCTGGCCGATAAAATCTTCCAGCGTACGGATTTGCTGGCTGATAGCGCTATGAGTCAGGTCGAGTTTGCGTGCAGCACTGGAAAAACTGCCGCTGCGCGCTGCGTGGATAAACGCGCTCATGGACTGCACCGACGGGTATCGCTTGTACATGTTGTTAGTCCTGCTTACACCGGTTGGCAGAAATCGTCGCTGGCCGCGTGTTGCCAAGGGTTCCAATAATCGGTCACCAGGCCCGCACAAAGACGGGCCGCTCTTTTGGAGCCTGACAATGATTGCATTCACGGTTAACGGCGAACGACGCGAGCTGGATGAGGCATCCCCCTCCATGCCCTTGTTATGGGTACTGCGTGATCAGTTGAAACTTACCGGCACCAAGTTCGGTTGCGGCATGGGCCTGTGCGGTGCTTGCACCGTGCATCTTGACGGTGTCGCGGTGCGTTCCTGCCAGTTGCCCGTGGCCGCCGTCGCGGGCCACAGCATCACCACCATCGAGGGTTTGTCGCCAACGGAAACGCATCCGCTGCAACTGGCCTGGGTCGCCGAAGATGTGCCGCAATGTGGCTACTGTCAATCCGGGCAGATCATGTCCGCGGCCGCGTTGCTCAACACGGGCGCGGCAGTGACCGACGATTCGATTCGCAACGCGATGTCCGGGAATATCTGCCGCTGCGGCACTTACGGGCGGATCAATAAAGCGATCAAGCGTGCGGCGAATGCGCCGAAGGAGGCCTGATGAGCCTCATCGACGATCGCGGTATCGAACTGCCGCGCCGGGTATTTCTCAAGCAAGCGGCGACGGTTGCCTCTGGGCTGGCGATTGCTTTGTATCTGCCGTCCGGCGTCGCGGAGACTGATCCGAAAGCCCCTGCATCGGCCAGCGAATTCGAACCCAACGCCTGGGTGCGAATACTCCCCGACGGCACGGTGAAACTGGTGGTGCACAAGCACGATTCCGGCACCGGCACGCAAACGGCGCTGGCCGCGTGCGTGGCCGAGGAACTGGACGTCAACCCGATGACTGTGCAGGTGATCACCCCGGAAGATCCGTTCTTCGAAACCTACATTCACCCGATCTGGAAAGTCTTCTCCACCGGTGGCAGCACCAGTGTGTCGCTGGAATACGACCGCCTGCGCATGGCCGGTGCAACGGCGCGGGCGTTGTTGATCGCTGCGGCAGCGAAACAGTGGAGAGTCAGCCCCGACAGCTGTGCCACCGAAGAAGGCCGGGTCGTTCATGCAGCAAGCAAACGCAGCTTCGGTTACGGCGAACTGGTTGGTGTGGCGGCGCATCTGCCGGCACCTGAAAAGGTCACGCTGAAGGATCCATCGCAGTTCAAGTACATCGGCAAACTGCGCCATAAACGCGACGCGGCGGCCAAGGTCTGCGGACGTTTCAAGTACAGCATCGACGTTGAGTTGCCGGGGATGCTGGTGGCGGTGATCCAGCGTGCGCCAGTGATTGGATCTAAGGTGCTCAGCATAGATTCGGCGGCGGCTTTGCAGGTGCCGGGTGTGCGCAAAGTCATTGCCGTCCCAGGGCGACCCGATGTGCTCGGCGGCAATCTGGAGGGTGTCGCGGTGCTGGCCGATACGTTCTGGGCGGCGCAGCAGGGGCGCAAGCTGCTGGAGGTCCAGTGGAGCGATTCGCCGCTGGCCGGGTTCGACAGCGACCAGTTGTTTAGTGCGCAGGCCAAAGCCATCGGCGATCCGGCAGCGCAAACCGTCAAAGCCATGATCCATGGCGATGTCAGTGGTCAATGGCCGGCCGCTGCGAAGCTGATCGAAGCCGATTACACGATGCCCTACAAGGTGCAAAACCCGCTGGAACCGATCTGTATCACTGCGCAGGTCAAGGACAAAGCGATCACCTATTGGGGCGGTGTGCAGGTGCCGTCCTCGGCCCTGGAGGCCGCGCAAATTGTGTGCGGTATCGATAAGGCCAACGTCACCATCCATGAGTGGGTGTCCGGCGGCAGTTTCGGTGCGCGGGAGGCCAAGTATTGGCTGTTTGAAGTGGCCTATCTGGCGCAGAAAACCGGTGTGCCGGTGAAGCTGCTCAACAGCCGTGAAGACGAAATGCACGCGCTGTTCAATCACCCGGCAACCCTGCACCGGGTCAAAGGTGCGCTGGACGCCCAGGGCAAACTCGCCGCGCTGCAACTGCATGCGGTGTCGCCAGCCTCGCCGGAACAGTGGGAACCGGGTTACTTCGAGCGCCCGGATCACATGGATTACAGCACCACCGAAGCGATTACCGCGTGGGACTTCGCCTATCGTGCGCCGCACCTGGAACTGAACTGGGTCAGGCATGAGAGCAACGTGCCCAGCGGCTGGTATCGCTCGGTGAGTTTCATCCCTAACGTGTTCGCCGTGGAAAGCTTCATGGACGAACTGGCCCATGCGGCGGGTGCCGATCCGTTGGCATTCCGGTTGGCGAACATGCAGGCGCGGCCACGGCATGTGGCGGTGCTCACACAAGCTGCCGAGCGCGCTGGATGGGGCCAGCCGTTGCCACCGGGCACCGCGCTGGGGATCGCCACCAATCAGGGCTACACCAGTTTTATCGCCGTTGTGGCACGGGTGGCGACAGTCGATGGCAAGGCCACAGTGCAGAAGCTGACTTGTGTGGTCGATTGCGGTTTGGCGGTGTCGCCGGGCGGCGTTGAAGAGCAGATCTACGGCGGCCTGATGTGGGGCTTTGGGCATGCATTGTTTGATCGGCTCGACATCAAACAGGGGAGGGTGGTGCAGAGCAATTTCCACGACTACCGGGTGACGCGCATGTCCGACATGCCGGCCACCGACATCGTCGTGCTGGATGGCGAGCCAGGTAAACCTGGGGGTGTCGGTGAACTGGGCAGTCCATCGGTGGTGCCAGCCATCGCTAACGCGTTGTTCGCGCTGACCGGCGTTCGTCAACGTTCAACGCCACTGAGCCTGGGATAAGCCGCCATGGACCTGCGCCTGCTGCGGTATTTCATGGCATTGGCCGATGAACTGCACTTCGGTCGCGCCGCCGAACGGCTGCACATCTGTCAGCCCCCGCTGAGCCAGCAAATTCGCCTGCTGGAAGAAGAGCTCGGCACGCCGTTGTTCGAACGCAGTCATCACCGAGTCGAGCTGACAGCGGCGGGGCAAATGCTCAAGGAGCAGGCGCCGCTGGTGTTCGAACAGCTGGAGCGGGCGCTGGATTTGACCCGTCAGACTGGGCGCGGTCAGTTGGGTGAACTGGAAATCGGCATGATCAGTTCGGTCATGGTGGGTGTGCTGCCCAAAGCCCTGCATCTGTTTCGCGAGCGCTATCCGCAGGTTTCCTGGCGTTTACATGAGATGACTCCGGCGGCGCAGGTCAAGGCGTTGAAGGAGAAACGCATCGATGCCTGTGTTTTTCGCGTGGGTTATGACGATCCGCAGTTGCGCAATGAGCTGCTGATCTATGAACCGATTCATGTGGTGATGCCGGTGGATCATCCGTTGGCCCGTCGCAAAGTACTGGCCCCGGCGGATCTGGCGCAGGAGCCGTTTGTTGCGCTGGAGCTGAAACAGTCGCGGTTTGCCAATTTTCTCTATCAGTGCTGCCTCCACGCCGGGTTCACCCCGAAGATTCGTCAGCAGGTCATCGAGGTGCAGACCTTGCTCAGTCTGGTTCAGGCCGGGTTTGGCGTGGCGCTGTTGCCGGCGTCCATCGAACAACTGTCGCCGCCGGGGTTGGTGTTCAAGGCGCTGACGCCACCGCTGCCGGAAGTGCCGCTGTACGCCACCTATCGGGCGGACGATGCTTCGCCGGTGCTCAAGCTGTTTCTCGATACGTTGCGTGAGTGGGTGGAACACTGATCCCTGCGGGAGCGGGCCTGCCCGCGAGGAGGCCGGATAAATCAGCATGCAGTCTTATGACGGACCCTCGCAGGTGCTTCGCACGATCACGCGCCGCTGCGGTCGTAATCTTCACATGGCCGTATCACTTGTGGAGATCCAATGAGCCAGGAAGTCCTGACCCGCGAAACCAATCGTCGTCAGTTGCAACAGATCATCGCCGGGTTGTCCGACGGGGTGATTCTGCTTGAGCTTGATCAGAGCATCCTCTGGGCAAATGAAGCGGCGTTGGCCATGCACGGCGTCAACCGGATCGGTGAGCTGGGCAAGAACGCCGATGAGTACGCTCAGCGCTTCAGCCTGCGTTACCGCAACAATCACCCGGTGCCGCCCGAGAACTATCCGATCAGCCGTGCCGCGCGTTGCGAAGCCTTCAGCGACGTGTTGATCGAGGTGTTCGCCGTGGATGACCCCGAGCGCATCTGGGTTCACAGCGTGCGCAGCATGGTGCTGACCGACCGTGATGGCCAGCCCGAGTCGCTGGTGCTGATCATGAGTGACGTTACTGATTGGGCCAACGCTGAGCAGCGTTTCGAAAAGACCTTCAACGCCAATCCAGCGCCGGCGGTGATCTGCCGTCTCAGCGATTTGCGTTATATCAAGGTCAATCCGGGGTTTCTGGAGATGACTGGCTACACCCGCGATCAGGTGATTGGCACCTCGGCCTATGAAATCGACATCCTTGAGCAGGCCGAGCATAAAGACCTGGCCATCCAGCGCCTGCGCGATGTTGCGACCATTCCGCAGATGCAGGCTGAACTGCGATTGTCCGATGGCTCAACCAAGCAAGTGATCGTTGCCGGGCAACCGCTGCTGCTCAATGACGAGCAATGCATGTTGTTTTCCTTCGTCGACATGGAGTCGCGGCGCAAGGCTGAAGTGGCGCTGCGCCAGAGTGAAGAGCGGTTTGCCAAGGCTTTTCGCCTGACACCGGTGCCGATTCTGATCTGCAGCGCCGACGAGCAACGGGTCATCGACGTCAATCAAGCGTTCCTCGATACCCTGGCCTATGCCAGCGATGACGTCGCGGGCAAAACCGTGACGCAACTGAACTTTATCAACGACACCGGTGAGCGCGAACGGTTGCTGGCGGCGCTGGAGAAAAATGGCCGGGTTGATCGGGTCGATGTAAGCGTGCGCAAGCAGGATGCGGATCTGCTCGAATGCGCGCTGTCTGCCGACACGGTCAATATTCAGGACATGCCGTGCTATCTGCTGGTGTTGATGGACATCTCCGAGCGCAAGCGTACCGAGCTTGAACTGGTGGCGGCGATTGAAGAGGTGATGAAGGACGCTTCGTGGTTCAGTCGCACGCTGATCGAAAAACTGGCCAATGTGAAGAAGGTCAATTCGCCGCAATTGCCGAGTGTGTCGTTCACCGATCTGACCGCACGCGAGCGCGATGTGCTGGGGCTGATCTGCGAGGGGCTGGCGGACAAGGAGATCGCGGCGCGGCTGAAACTGGCACCGAACACGGTGCGTAATCATGTGGCGACGGTGTATTCCAAACTCGATGTGCACAGCCGCAGTGAGGCGATTGTCTGGGCGCGCGAGCGTGGCTTGTTTTCGGGCGATTGGCGCAGCAAGGGCCAGCGATAAGGTGCAAATGCACTAGCTCGACAGGTGCAAATTCGTGTGTTGCTGTGAGGAGGCTGTTCTTAGTCTGGTGGGGTGCGATACGAGCCTGTTATGGCTTGGGATCGTGTCCCTGTGAGGCAGCTTAAGGAACAGCCCCCAATGATGAATCTTGCGCAGTTGCGCGCGCGGCTTGAACACAGTTTTTCGCCGCTGGCTTGTGAGTGTTCGGTGGATGGTGATCATTCGCTGACGGTGAAGCTTTATCACCCGGTTTCCGGGCAGGTGGATTTGGTGATCAGTGGTTTGAAACTCAATACCTTGCGCACGCCGGAGTCTGTCGAGGCGTTGATTGAAGAGTTGCGGTATGAGCTGGAGAGCAATTCTTTGGGGACTTCGCGGGATCCTGATCTGGCATAGATTTTTGTGTGGGCGGGCTGCTGGCTTGGGCTCGGGGTTCCTTCGTTTCGGGGCGCACAAATAGCAGCTGTGGTAGCCGACCAATCTCTATCAGATGCCCCCGGTCCCTGTGGGCGCGGGCTTGCTCACGAAAGCGACCTGACTGGCGAAGCAGGTTCTAATCGCTATCTGCGCCGGGAGCTCAACGCAAAATCGACAGCCAATCTTCCCTGATGTGGCCGGTTTACTGGCGCTTGCGAGGGGCTCGGCTATAAAGAATGAGTGGTCAGGTCTTCCGTGTTCGGTTTGGTCGCGGGAGTTTGTCTCTCTTTTCGCGGGTCGTCCTATGAACAATCTTGGGAAACGCGTGTGTTCGCCGTTGTCGTTGGTTTTTTCTGTGGCGCTGTTGGCCGGTTGTGCCAGTGCGCCGCCACCGCCACCGGTAATGCCACCTCCGCCGCCGGAACGTACCTGCCAGGTCCTCGAGAACACTGAGGTAGCCGGTGATGTGTATGCCGACGGGCAAGTGACTCGTCACATCACCACTACCCGTTGCATCACCCAATAGCGCCGGTGGGGCGCAATTCCCGGGTTGGGTGGATTGTGCCGGTGGCAGGCCAGGTGGGCAGGGTGGTGTTGAATGTCGGCGGGCAATTGCCAAGGGTCTTGGCCTGATACAGATCCCCTGTGGGCGCGAGCAATCTCACTCCCACAGGGTTATTGATTGACCGCCAGGATCAGGACAGGAACCCACCGTCCACGTTCAGTGAAACGCCTGTGGTGTAGCTCGACGCATCACTGGCCAGGTACAGCACCGCACCGGCCATTTCACTTGGGTCGGCCACACGCTTGAGCGGGATCTGCGTCAGCGCCTGTTTCAGAATCGCGTCGTTCTTTACCAGCGCCGAGGCGAACTTGGTGTCGGTGAGGCCCGGCAGCAGGGCGTTGCAGCGGATGCCGAATTGCGCGCACTCCTTGGCGAATACCTTGGTCATGTTGATCACCGCCGCTTTGGTCACCGAGTAGATGCCCTGGAAGATCCCCGGTGAGATGCCGTTGATCGAGGCGACGTTGATGATGCTGCCACCACCGTTTTCGCGCATCAGCTTGCCCGCTTCCACGGACATGAAAAAGTAGCCACGGATGTTCACGTCGACGGTCTTCTGGAACGCGCCGAGATCGGTGTCCAGCACGTTGCAGAACTGCGGGTTGGTGGCGGCATTGTTCACCAGAATGTCCAGACGCCCGAACTGTTCCTTGATCCCGGCGAACACTTGGCTGATCTGTTCCATTTCACCGATGTGGCAGGCCACCGCGGTGGCTTTGCCGCCGTCAGCGATGATGGCGTCGGCGACGTGCTGGCAGCCGTCGAGTTTGCGACTGGAAACGATGACGTGGGCGCCTTGCTGGGCGAGCAGTTTGGCGATGGCTTCACCGATGCCACGGCTGGCGCCGGAGACGAAAGCGATCTTGCCGTCGAGGTCGAACAACTGAGTCTTGGACATAAGGGTTCCTGGGTGTGGGCCGTCAGAGGCTCGATTTCGAAATGACCTGCAAGCTCATCTGCTCCAGCAGTTTGTTCATGTGAATGAACTGCGCGAAGCGTTTGTCCTGGGTCTGGCCATGGTAGAAGCGGTAGTAGATCTGCTGCACGATCCCGGCCAGACGGAACAGGCCGTAGGTGTAGTAGAAGTCGAAATTGTCGATCTGGATGCCTGAGCGTTCGGCGTAGTAGTCGACGAACTCGCGGCGGGTCAGCATGCCCGGGGCGTGGCTCGGCTGGCGGCGCATCAGTTGCACCGGCGCCGGGTCGCCCGCCTCGATCCAGTAGGCGAGGGTGTTGCCCAGGTCCATCAGCGGATCGCCGAGGGTGGTCAGTTCCCAGTCGAGTACGCCGATGATCTGCATCGGGTTGTTCGGGTCGAGGATCACGTTGTCGAAACGGTAGTCGTTGTGGACGATGCTCGACGTCGGGTGGTCGGCTGGCATCTTGTCGTTGAGCCAGGCTTTGACCGCTTCCCAGTGCGGTGCGTCCGGGGTCAAGGCTTTTTCGTAGCGCTCGCTCCAGCCTTTGATCTGGCGGGCAACGTAACCTTCAGGCTTGCCCAGATCACCGAGACCACAGGCCTTGTAATCGACACGGTGCAGTTCGACGAAACGGTCGATGAAGCTCTTGCACAGCGCCTCGGTTTTCGCTGAATCCAGACCCAGTTCCGGCGGCAGTTCCGAGCGCAGGATGATCCCGTTGACCCGTTCCATCACATAGAACTCGGCGCCAATCACCGATTCGTCGGTGCAGTGCACGTAGGCTTTCGGGCAATACGGAAAACCGTCGCGCAATTGATTGAGGATGCGGAATTCGCGGCCCATGTCGTGGGCGGATTTGGCCTTGTGACCGAACGGCGGCCGGCGCAGCACGAACTCCTGTTCGGGGTATTCCAGCAGGTAAGTCAGGTTCGACGCGCCGCCGGGAAACTGGCTGATCGCAGGCAAGCCGCTCAGGCCCGGAATGTGTGCCTTGAGGTACGGATCAATCAGGCTGGCATCGAGTTCTTCGCCAGAGCGGATACGGGTGGACTGGTCAGTAAGCGCCATGCTTATCCCTTCTGCTTATTTTGGAGGCCAGACATCATTGGCTAATCTAATGGGGCGCTCGGGCGGTCACAAGCGCGGGTCGGTCTTATAGGTTAGCGTGTTGCCGGATAATCACCTTTGGGAATGTGCAGGGTGGGCCGCAGCAGGCTAAGGTTTAGCGGGTATGCCGTGTCCAACAAGGAGTCGGGAAATGGGCTGTCCGCAAGTCTGTGCCACTGCCACTTTGCAATGCAGCTTCGGCGCCGCACCGTCGGCGCTCAACGTGTTGCCGGTCAATCGCACGCTGACCGGCGGGATGCCGGCGGCGAACATCATGGATTACATTCCGCTGGTCAACATCCTGCCGTTCGGGGTGTGCATGAGCATGGCCAATCCGACGGTGGCGGCCGCGACCGCTGCTGCGCTGGGCGTACTGACGCCGATGCCGTGCATTCCGGCAACCGCTTCGCCATGGATTCCCGGCGGCGCGCCGACCTTGCTGCTCGGCGGGATGCCAGCGATCGATGCCAACAGTACGTTGATGTGCACCTGGGCGGGGGTGATCAAGATCGTCATGCCGGGGCAGATGCAGATGCTGATTCCCTGATTGTTGCGTTGGATGTACCGGCCTCTTCGCGAGCAAGCCCGCTCCCACGTTTGATTGCATTCCAATGGGTAAGCGGGCTTGCTCGCGAAAGGGCCAGTCAATACACCCTGAAACGTCAGGCCTGCTGCGGATCCATCCAGCGTTGATACCACCAGCGCACCCGCGAAATCGGCTTGCCATCCGCGCCCAACGGCCGCCCATCCTCGGCGAATCCTTGCTCCGGCTCGATCAACTGCCCATTCATATACCGCGCTTGCACCGCCGGTTTGCCGTTGGGATGAAAGCGCTGATAGCGTCCCTCACGCACGCCATCGCGATAGAACTCCGCCTCGGCCACTTGCCCGTCTGTAAAGTAATTAAACGCCTCACCGTGCAACAACCCGCTCCGATACGTTGCCTTGCGTTGTAAAAAACCTTGCGGCGCGTAAAAACTGGCAACCCCTTGCAGCTTGTCGCGCACAAACGGCATCTGCGCCGAGACCTTGCCATTGGGGTGATAGAGCAGCGACGTACCCTGCAACTCGCCCTGGCTGTAATTCAAATCGGCCTGCTTGCGCCCGTCATCCTTGATTTGCAACGGGCCATCGAGTTGACCGTCCTGCAAACGCCCCTTGAGCTGCTTGTCAGTCTGCTGCAAGTCCAGCGGTGTGATCGCCATGGTTGCTCCCTGTCAGTTGACCTGCACCAGCCCGCCCTTGATGGTCAGCATGCCGCCGCCGTCCACGGTCTGCGAGGCCGCGCCCTTGTTGGTCAGGCTGATCCCGGCATCGTTGGTCAGGGTGGTTCCGGCCTTGTTGTCCAGCGATGTACCGGCCTGATTGGTCAAGGCAGTGCCGGCCTTGTGGGTGATCGAGGTGCTGGCCGAAGTGGCCAGATCGGCGCCGCTCTTGATGGTGAAGCTGCCGCCACTTTGCAGGGTCAGGGTGCCGCTGACTTTGATCGTCAGGTTACCGTCCACGGTCAGGCTGTAATCGCCCGTGACCTTGTCGGTGTAATTACCGCCCGTGCTGTGATCTTGGTCAGCGCCGACTTTTACCGTGCGACTGTCCTTCACATCGAGCGTGTCGCTGCCGGTCTGGATCGTCACGCTGCGTTTGCCTTTTTCCAGGGTCACGGTCTCGTCGCCGTCCTTGACCGTGCGGGTACGGGCGTTCTGCACGGTGAGGGTTTCGTCGTGGCCGACGGTGGCCGTGGTGTCGTTGAGCACGTTGATCTTCAGATCTTTCTGCGCCTGCAAAAACACCTCTTCGGCGTCTTTCTTGTCCTCGAAGCGCAGTTCGTTGAAACCGCCGCCACCCTTTGACGATTGAGTCTTGATCCCCGATTGCGTCTGATTGGCCGGCAAGGCGTAGGGCAGGGCGTTGTCGCCGTTGTAGACGCACCCGGTCACCAGCGGCCGATCCGGATCGCCGTCGATAAAGGTCACGATGACTTCCTGACCGATGCGCGGGATGAACTGCATACCGAAGCCCTTGCCGCTCCACGGCAACACCACGCGCACCCAGCAGGAACTGGTTTCGTCATTTTTGCCATCACGATCCCAAGGGAACTGCAACTTGATCCGGCCGTATTCGTCGGTCCAGATTTCTTCGCCGGACTTGCCCACCACAATTGCAGTTTGCGGGTGCATGCGCGGTTTTGGTGTGACCCGTTGCGGGCGAAACGGCGTGGCTTTGGGAATCGCTTCGAAACGGTTGCGATAGCTTTCATGGCTGACGTCATGGGTGACCCGCGTCACCACCCAATCGATGTTCAGGCTTGCATCGTCGTGGCCGTCGAGGGTGAACCAGTGCCCCGGAATCAGCCAGCGACAGTCGCTTTCGCCGACAAAGCGTTTTTCTTCACTGCGCAAACCGTCGACGCGCTGCTTGGTCAACGTATCGCCGCGCGCCTTGGTGTTGTAGCCGCCCGGATGTTCGTAGATCGCACGCGGCCCGGCGACCGCTTCGGCCTGGCCGTACAGTGAAGTGGCGGGCGTTGTGAACTCGTAATCCGTCGCCTTGTACACCCCGGCCACCGCTTGCAAACACACCTGGCCTGAGCGGATGCCGTGCAGCTCGCGCCCGCCCATTTGCTGGCCCAGATACTTGACCTTCGGCCCATTAGGGATCTGCACGAAAGCGTCGTTGCTGTCGCCCAGTACAAGCGTGTGCTTGCCGTCGTCGTGGGTGAAGAACCAGAAAATGCCTTCTTCTTCCAGCAGCCGCGAGACGAAGGCGAAATCGGTTTCGCCGTATTGCACACAGTATTCGCGTGGGGTGTAGCTGCCGGTCAGCGACAGTTTGAAATCGCTGAAGCCGTGTGCGTTGAAGATCGTGGTCACGATGTCCGAGGTGGCGAGGTTTTGGAACACGCGGTTGTTGCTGGCCAGGGTCAGCCACCAGAGCCATGGCCTGAGTACAAGCTGATAGCGCTCGGCGGTGGCGTCGGCGGGGAGCTGGCGGATTTCAGCGACCAGCGCATCGAACGGACGCAGTTGCGCGTCGTTGTGCAGGGTAGTCGTGACGTGGCTGGCAACGGCGCTGGTCAGGGTGAGGGCGGTGCCGTCGTTGAGGCCGTTGAGGGTTTGCGAGCCGAGCACATTGAGCGCTTCATCGCCGGACAATGACTCAGGATAAAGCGCCGACAGCGAGGTAGCGGTGAGGGAGAGGGTGGTGTTGCTGTCGGTGGAGCGGGGCATCGACGATCCTCTTTGACAGTGCAGGGTGAACTCAACCGGTGACGTCAAACAGAATAGGTCGGTGGTCGGGGCCAGACATATCGAATACTTGCGCCAGCCCGGTGAGGTCAACAGGCGTCACAGTTACATCCGCCGACGCCAGCACCCAATCGAGAATTCCGCCCTTATTCTGTGTTTGCAGGCCTCCCCAACATTCATAGGCAAGTCCGGCGCTGTCGAGTTTGCCAACGTTCTTGTAGTCGAGGTTCAGGTCCCCCGTCGCCACCCACTTACCGCCCAGAGCGGTGCAGGACTTGAGCTGGCTCTTGGTCACCCCGCTTTGTCCGGATTTGAAGTGCGCCAGGAACACGTAACCGGTATAGCCCCCGACACCATGCACTTCCACGGCGATCAGATCCCTGTTGAGGGCAAACAGGCTGCCTTGGCTGATTACACGCAGTTCTTCAAAGCCTTTGACCATGACGATATAGCCGTTGGAATAGCCTCCCGTGAAAGAGTAAACGTTGTAGGAAGGGTATATGGCCGCAAGGTTCTGTCGGTAATTGTCGATTTGCGCCGAATGTATTTCGCACAGGAAAACAATGTCGGCGTTCCAGCAATTGCTTGAGCAACAGTTGTAGACAAAAACGTCGACCTGAGTCTGTTTGTCCAACGTTGAGGACTTGCCGTTTTTCTCGACATTGAAGCTTCCGATTCTCATGACTAGGACCTTCTTTGCTGCAAAGCGTTTGTCATCCGGCTGATTTTTTCAGGCGTGGTTGTTCAACGTTTTCAATGTCTCCTTGGTAGGCCGCAGCTGGTTCATTTCGTTGTTGATGGTGGGGCAACGGGTGAACGCCACATGTTTTTTCCGCCCGGCATGGCTGTCGATCGTAGATACCGAGAAGCGCAGGCCCGAGAGATCGGCTCCATATTCGGGAACCTGAAACTGGTTGTCGGTGATGTTGAACGACCATGTCGAGCCGTTGTAGTGACTGAGCCAGGATTTGGCATCGAACGGGAGCACTGTGGTGTTGAAACCGGGGGTGACCAGTGTTCTGAGGTGGGCGAAGATTTCATCGTTGAAATGCGCGTCAGTGAGTTTGAACTTCACCTTGTCGCCGTAACCGGCGCTTTTGATGTCCTTACAGCCATTTCGCTCGTTAGGTGCCCAGTAACTGGACAGTTCGAGTTTTGCCCCGATGGCCTGGAGCGCCGACCACCATGTGGCATTGCCGTTGAAAGGTCGGTTCTTTTCCATGGTCGATTCAGGATCGTCGTTGCGCTGCTTGCCCTCCATGCCTGGAAAACCGCCGAACACCGGGCTGGTGCATTCGACGAACAACTTGGAAATATTGGCGGAAACGGTTTCCGTGGCCAGTCGATCGGCCACCCCGTTGGATGTCCGCGTGAGACCATTGAGCAACCTCTGTGCCTCAACCATACCCAGCAGGCTTTTCACCAAGGTGATCTCTTTATTGCACTGGACGATGTCCTTGAACTTGGTATTGAGTGTCGTGCGGTTGGCTACATCGGGGGGACCACCGGTCAACTGGCTGTAGTTAAGGATCACCGCCGTCTGGTAATACCCGAGCAGGCTGCCAAGGCAATAAAAATATTTCCACGGCAGCACGTGGTGGAAGGTCCATTTATCACAATCCGGTGTTCCGCCACTGCGAGCGGCTGGCAACTTCACGGTGAATACATACTCGGCCACGTCACGCACTCCCTTGAAAGCCTATCTCTTAAAAAGGGGACGGATTTATTTGTCTGGCAAACGGCCAACACCCATCCGTCCCCGTGGATACGTCCCCTTTGATTCAGTCACTTCCCGGCATTTTTAGCCTCAGCGGCCTTGGCCTGCTGCCACATCGGGATCGCCTTGAACGCAGTGACCATGTCGTAATCCAGCGCCACCGGTTTTGCACCTGCTGAGGTGTCGGGGCCCATCGGGGTCTTGCCGTCGCGGCTCTGGAACCAGCTCATCCAGAGTTTCGATCCGGGTTCGGCCATGACCAGTGCCGCGTCAGGGTCGCTGCCCGAAAGTGGCGGATCGATGGTTTGTGGTGGCTGGCTGGAGGTGGGCAGCAAGAACGAGGTCATCGGATATTGGGCGCTGCTGTGGCATCCCAGGCATCCGGCACTGGCCAGACCGGCCGGGTAATAGTGCGAACCGGTCCAGGCTGGTGTCACGACGGCACCGTCGTTCGGGCCTGACAATCGGCCGTCCCATCCCAGGGTTGAGACCGAATAAGCCGGCGACTGGGGATTGATCCAGTTTTCGCTGAGCTTCGGATTGACCGTGACGGGCGGCGTCAGCGCGGTTGGCGCCGTGTTGATGACGTCCGGGTTACCGCCCCAGGTGGCGCCCAGCGGAATCATCTTGTCCCAGGCGTCTTTGCCCGGCGCGTTCTTGTCGTAGACCAGGGTCGAAAACACCCATCCGGTTTGCGGGGCCGCGACACTGTCCTTGACGATGATGTCGAACTGCATCAGCGACACCTTGGTCATCGCCGGTTGAGTGGTGGTGCCCTTGAAGTCTTTGCCGACGCATTGTGTTTTATTCAGCGCGCTGCCATTGCTGGTGTTCACCGGTGCGTAGATTTCCCATTGGGCGGCGCCTTCCATGGGGGCCCAATCGCTGCCACAGGCACTGACCATGGCAAATTTGATGATGACGCTGCCTTCGGCAAACTGCGTGGTGCTCGTTTCCAGCACCGGATTCATTGCGCGTTCAGGGGTTTTGCCCCAGATATCGCCGAGGGTTTTCGCCGCACGGGTGTCGTACAGTGTCAGCACATAAGTGGTCACGGGCAGGGTCTGATCCGTCAGTGTGCCGGCAGGAAACCCTGACCCGACATACACGCCACGAATGGGCTCACGCTCTATGCCCAGCCAGATCGAGTCGTACCAGCCGCTGCCCTTGTAGTTCCAGTTGGTGTAGTCGTAGACGATTTTTCGCATGTCCGGGGAGACGTAATCTTTCAGCGCCTGAACGTAGGCACCGGCGTTGGCCTGGGTGATCTTGCCGTTGCCGGTCGTCTTGCTCCACGGGAAGGAAGTGCCGGTCGGTAATTGGGTCGGATAATCATGGCTGAGTGTGAACAGCGGCCCCTTGTAGTTCGGCGGCGGGGAAATGGGCGAGGTCAGAAAGGGGTCAATCTGCAAGTTCGCGCCATTGAGTTTTTCGACCGTAGAGGTCAGGAAGGACACCTTGCCCACCAACTCGTTTTCCAAATGTCGGGTGTCCGCTGGTGCGGACAACGGTATTGCGACACAGGCTCCCAGCAGACTCATCGGTAATTTCAGGCTTTTTTTCATGACATTATCCTTGTCAGTTTTGGAAGAGTACCTTCCTTTCATCACGGTTTTCGTACATCGGCGAAGGGCGATGGGGACTACTCCAACACCCACTCCGCCAACTTCCCCGTCACTTGCGTCATCAACACATTCTCGACATCCCGCGCACCCGCCGCACTGCACTTGGCGAGCACGGCTTTGACAATCCCCGCATCAAACTCAAACTGCTTGCCGGTCGCCGCCTTATAGCGCCCGCGCAACTTCTCAAGTTTCGCCAGCACAATCCCTTCCAGTGTCGCCTCATCCAGTGGTCGATACGCGACCACGGTCATGCGCGCCAGAAATGCCGGGCGGAAGGCTTGTAGCAGGACTTTGTGCAGGGCTTCGTTGAAGGCTTCGCAGCCGAGTTGTGCCACGGGCGTGTCGAGCAGTAACTCGGCACCGACATTGCTGGTGGCGAGCATCACGGTATTTTTGAAGTCCACCACCAATCCGGTGCCGTCCTCCATCAAGCCTTTGTCGAAAACGTTGTAGAACGCCTCCAGCACATCGGGATGGGCCTTCTCGATCTCATCGAGCAACACCACGGAATAGGGTTTGCGCCGCACCGCTTCCGTCAACACGCCACCGCTGCCATAACCGACATAACCGGGCGGCGCGCCTTTGAGTTGGCTGACGGTGTGGGCTTCCTGGTACTCGGAAAGATTGATGCTGATCAGGTTGCGTTCGCCGCCGTACAACGCATCGGCCAGCGCGTAAGCGGTTTCGGTTTTGCCGACGCCGGTAGGGCCGACCAGCAGGAACACCCCGACCGGTTTTTGCGGGTCGGTGAGGCCGGCGCGATAGGCCTGCAAGCGTTGGGCGATAGTGTTGAGCGCGGTGCTTTGCCCCATGACGCGTTGGCCCATGCGGGTGCCAAGTGTGCGCACGGCATGGGCTTCGTCGGCGAGCATTTTGCCGACAGGAATGCCGGTCCATCCGGCGATCACGGCGGCGACGGTTTTGGTATCGACCTGCTCGGGCACCAGTGGATCGTCCTGGCGAATCGCATCGAGACCGGCTTCCAGACGCAGCAGTTCAGCGGCCAGATGATCGATGCGGCTGTCAGTCGCTTCGTCGGGTTTGTCGCTGTCGGCGCGCTCGCTCAAGTCGAGCAACTCACGACGAGTGTCGAGCAGCTCGCGCACGGCTACACGCTCTTCACCCCAACGGGTTTCCAGTTCTCGGATGGCTTGAACGTTGCCGCCAGATTCGCTTTCCAGCAGGGTAATGCGCTCACGGTGATCCAGCCCCGTGGCCTGTTCGCGGCGCAAGCGCTCGACTTCATCCTTGAGGCTGTTTTGCCGGTGGCGCAGGCTTTCCAGTGGTGGGGGCACGTCGTGCTGGCCGAGGGCAACGCGGGCGCACGCGGTATCGAGCACGCTGATGGCTTTGTCCGGCAACTGACGGCCGGAGATGTAGCGGTGCGACAGTTTCACCGCTTCGTGGATCGCCGCATCGAGCACCTGCACGCCGTGGTGCTGTTCAAGTTTGGCGGCGACACCGCGGAGCATTTCCACGGCGGTGATTTCGTCCGGTTCCTCCACTTGAACCAACTGAAAGCGGCGGGCGAGGGCCGGGTCTTTCTCGAAATATTTTTTGTACTCCATCCACGTGGTCGCGGCGAGGGTGCGTAACTCGCCTCGGGCCAATGCCGGTTTGAGCAGGTTGGCCGCATCACTGCCGCCCTCGGCACCGCCGGCGCCGATCAGGGTGTGGGCTTCGTCGATGAACAGAATGATCGGTTTGTCGGCGCTGCGTACCGCGTCAATCACGCCTTTGAGCCGTTGTTCGAACTCGCCTTTGACCCCGGCGCCGGCCTGCAACAGACCGAGATCAAGCACGCGCAAACTGACTTCCTGCAACGACGGCGGCACGTCGCCGGCGGCGATGCGCAGGGCCAGGCCTTCGACCACGGCGGTTTTGCCCACGCCCGGTGCGCCGACCAGAATCGGGTTGTTCTGCCGGCGCCGCAAAAGAATGTCGATGCATTGGCGAATCTCACCATCGCGACCCACGATGGGATCGATGCGCCCGGCATGGGCGTCGGCGGTCAGGTCCTGGGTGTATTGATCCAGCACCGAATCCTGTCGTGGCGCAGGATGTCCAGAGGAAACCGCGGAACGTGGGCCGACATGTTCACGGGAGTTTTCGGTCCACTCCAGCAAGTTCGCCCGCAGCGCTTCTTTGGGAATGCGCAGTAACGACGAGGCACTGTTGAGCAGCAGGCTGCGGCGCTCATCGCGGTCAATCAACGCCAATAGCAGCAGCCCCGAACGAATGCTGTCGAGTCCCAGCACACTGGCCTGCACCACCGCATCTTCGAGCAAGCCCAAGGTGTGCGACGACAGCGCTGGCGTGCGCGTGCTGCCAGCCTTGAACAGTTCCAGCGCCTTGTTGATTTCAGCGCTCAGCGCATCACGCTCCAGACCGAAGCGCGGCAGCAAAAAGGCAAAGTCGCCGCCCTCGATATCCAGCAACTCCAGCAGCAAATGCTCAATCTCGACAAAGTGATGCCCGCGTTGCAGGCACCGTTGCGCGGCGCGTTCGAGGGCGCGGCGGTTGTCCGGGTTGAGGCGTCCGATCAGGCTGGCCAGTTCCATTTCAGGTGATCTCCAGCTGACGCAGGCGGGTTTCGATGCGTTGCACTGCAAGGCTGGCCTGACGTTGCAAACCACCGTTCCAACTCAACAGCGCCGGGGCCTGACGCCCCAGTTTCATCGGCCCGGAACCGCGCACCAGCAATACCAGCGTGACATCCAGGTCTGGCCCGAAGTACAACGCGGCGAGGCTCGCCAGCGCCGGGTGCGCCTCACCGTCCGGCAGGAAACGTCCGGCCTGCGCCGACAGCAACGGCCCCAGCGTCAGGCGAATGCCAGCGTGTTCATCCCAGACGCGAATGCCGGCCACGGCCGTGCGCCCCAGTTGCAGATTGCGTCCACCGGGTTTGATCACGCTGCGGCTGGCGGGCGGAATCTCGCGCCAGGCACCCTCATAAGCGTTCAGTTCGACCGGCACTTCAAACTGCTCGCGGACAATCGCGGCGAACCCGGCCAGTGAGCGGCGGCCATCGGCAAACAACGCCGTACAGGCCAACACCGCACAGTCGGGAACCGCTTGGCGTTCCTGCAAGGATTTGGGCAGTAAACCGGTCAGTGCGCGCAGTTGCGCCTGTACCGGCGAAGCACCCGGCGTGACAAAACCGAGAGCGATCCGGTGTTTGCGCATCACCTTGTACAGCAGGCTGAGCAGGCGATGCTGAAACAGATCTAGGAATTCGGCCGGCGCATGATCCTTGGCCCGGGCGCGTTGTTGCAGCCATTCCTGATAGGCGTAGGGCAGCGGGCCGTCGGGGCCGCCGAGGCCGAAGATCGGCGTGTCGAGGGTCAGCGGTTCGCCGGGCTCTTCGCACAGATTTTCGATCTGGCTGGTGGGAAACAACGGCGTCAACGGTCCTCGCAGTTTCAAGGCCTCCGCTTGGGGCGAAGTGCCGCTGCCGAGGGTTTCGGCCTGTGGTTGTTCGCGCTCCAGCAAGAGCAGCGCCTGCAACCACTCGAACGCTTGCGGATCGCGGCGCAGTCGTTGGCTCAGGGTCAGAGCGACAGGGGCATGCCGGCTTGGGGTTGCCATGCCTTGACCTCCTTGTCGGCCTGCATCAACACCGTGCGCACAAAGCGATTGGCCGTGGCGTACACCGAGAAAAACTGCGCGAGCACTGCCGAAAACAGCACTGCGCTGCTGCCGACAAAATGCTGCGGATCAAGCTGCAGTTGCACCTCCAGACCATTGCGCCAACCGCGCCAGGCATCGACGCCGACATGGCCGATCACTCGCTCGCAACTCAGGCTCAATAACCCTTCGATCTGGCGCAAAGCGCTGGCTTCGTCACGCAGGTTGTGCAGATGCAGAATCTCTTTCAATGCGTCGAGTGCCTGCGGGCCCTCGACCAGCGACAAGTGATTGAGGGTCAGTTGCGACACCAGCCGCCAGCGCGAATCACCGTCCAGTCGCGGCATGCTCTGCGGGCTTGGCGGATTGCGCAGGCGTGCCCACGCGACCGGGCCGGGGCGTTCGAAGCCCAGCGGTGTGCCGGCGGCCAGGCTCTGAGCCAAATGACGATTGGTACAGAGCAATTCGGCAGTGAGGCTGTAGTCGGGCAGATCCGTTTGCGGCTCGAAACGCGTGTCGACCACGCTCACCAGCAGGTCACTGCCGAGCCGGTTCGGGGTCATGCCGCTGACTCGCCGGGCATGCCAGTAACGCTGTTGATCACCGCCGCTGTGCTGACTGCCGTAATACGCCGGCAGGCGCTGCACGCCGGCACTGGAGCTGGCACGCATGCCGCGAATGCTGTGGATTTCGACGCTGTTCTCGCGGTGGCTGTCGGCGATCAAGCGGTATTCGCTGCGGGTGCCATCGGGGCGCAGCGGCTCGGAGGTGCGCGGGAACAGGTTGATGGCGGGGGCGCAACCGAGGGCGATGTCGCTGGCCTGCAAATGCAGGCGGCTGGTGGGCGCACGGTCGAAAACGATGTACAGATACAGCGTCTGACTGTCGCTGGAAACGCCACTGAGTGGCAGATCGAAGAAGTGGAATTTGTCCGGGAAGGCAAAGTACTCGGCCAGCAGACGCATGCCCGGATGCACGCCGTCTTCGTCGGGTAGCAGCACTTCGTCGTCGCTGAAACCGACGATCTTCGGCAAGCCTTCAACGGTCACCGGAACGCTGCCCGGCGACCCTGCCAGCACCTGCACTGCATGGGCGCCGAGCAAGTCATACAGCCCCGCGTTGATCACCGGCGAAGCCGCCAGATGAATACGCAACTGCTCAATGCCCAGTTCCGCCCATTGGCTGTCACCCAGGCAGCGCAGACTCAGGCGCAACGCTGAGCGAGACTGCGCCACACCCGTTAGGGCTTGGGCTTCATCGCTGCCAAGCAACAAGGCCTCTGTGACTTCAACCGGCCACAAAAGTACCGCAGCACTGGTGCGAAAGTGGATGCTTTCACCTTTGCTGGTGGTGACGAACAACGGCGTGTCGCGGGGCAGGGGATAGCCTTCGTCGAGGTTGCCTTTGCTCGGATCCGGTTCGAATTGCACGATGGCGCAGGACGGCAACGGGCGCATGGCCAACGGGTAAAGTTGTTCGAGCAGTGCGTCGCTGAACTCGGCGTAGTCATCGTCCAGTCGTCGTTGCAGACGCGCCGCCAGCAGCGCAAAACCTTCCAGTAATCGCTCGACATGCGGGTCCGGGCATTCGCCGGGGGACAGTTCCAAGCGCCGTGCGACTTTTGGATAGCGCTCGGCAAACTGGCTGCCGGCATGCCTGAGCCAGGTCAGTTCGCGTTGGTAGTAGTCGAGCAGTTGCGGGTCAATCGAGTCGCTCATGGCGCACCTCCAGCCCTTGGCCGCCAGGCTCGATGACAAACGCCACCGGCCAGTGCTGGTGGCCGCTGCGCAACTCGCCGAGCAGGCGAATGCTCATTTGCTGCGGGTGTTCGGGCAACGGATTGACCTGAACATCGCCCAGACGCAGGCGCGGTTCAAAATGTGTAATGGCTTCGCGAATGTCTCGCGCCAGTCGACGTCGGTCGTCGCTGCGCTGCTGTTGCAGAGCGCTCCAGTCAGCGACGCCGTAGTCGATCACGCTCGGGGGTGTGGTCAGTGTGCGCGGGCCACGGCGGGTGTTGAACAGGCGCCCGAGCTCGGCGTGCACCGAGTCGAGCAAATCCTGGCGATCAAATTCCCGCGCGCCCTCAGCCTCGCTGGATGCGAGGCGTTCGAACAGCGGGGGAAGCATGCCGGTGCCTGCCATGGCCGGGGCGCCGGGTTAGCTGACCAGCTTGTTGGCGGCCATGTCCCACGTCGACGCGGCGGTGCCTTCCTTGGTGCCGTCGTCCTTCTGCGCGGTGAGTTCCCATTTGATCTTGGTGAAGTTCAGGGAAACGGTTTCCACCGGTTTGCCTCCGGTACCGCCGCTGACGCTGACGTTCGACAGCACCACGTTGGTCAGGGTGTAGATGATGAACGGCAAGAGTTGCCCGCTGCCTTCGGCGGCGTTGCGGCCGATGGTGATCTTGGCTTCTGGAATCGGCTTGCCGGCACAGCAGTATTCGTTGAGGGACGGCGTCGAAGTGTCGACGAATTTGGTCACGGTGAACTCGCCGACGTGAGGTTTACCGGAAGTGCGCTCCGAGTTGCTGACGTCATTGGTGACTTGCATCGCGACGTTGTGGCTGTAGGACATGACTTCGATCTTGTCCGCGTAACCCTCGAGCAGGCTGTCGCCTTTGATGTCGCCGCCGAGGTCGAGAATGATTGCATCCATCGCTTGAAACTCCTGAAAGGTGTCGCGCTAGATAAAGGACAGCCCCCGCCGCACGGGCGGCGGGGGCCGCAGGTCAGGCAGCTACCGGTGGCGGCAGCGTGGCGACCAGGCGGATCGAGGCGGTCAACTCTTCGAGTTGAAAGTGCGGCCGCAGAAACACCGTGGCCCGATAGGCGCCCGGTTTGCCGGCGACTTCGGTGACGTCCACCCGTGCTTCACGCAACGGGTACTGCGCCTTGATTTCCTGCGGCGCGTTGTCGTTGATCAGCACGTAGTCGGCGATCCAGTTGTTGAGGTAGGTCTGCACGTTATCGCGGGTCATGAAACTGCCGACCTTGTCGCGCATGATCACCTTCAGATAATGGGCGAAACGCGAGGCCGCGAGCACGTACGGCAACATCGCCGAGATGCGCGCGTTGGCGTTGGCCTCGTTGGTGTTGTAGAGCTTGGATTTGTTGGTGGTCTGGCCGCCGAAGAACACGGCGACGTCGCTGTTTTTCTTGTGGCACAGGGCAATGAAACCGAGATCGTTGAGCTCTTTTTCACGGCGGTCGGTGATCGCCACTTCAGTCGGGCATTTGAGCGACAGATCGCCCGAACTGGTGCGGAACGTGTGCGCCGGCAAGCCTTCTACTGCGCCGCCACCCTCAGCGCCACGAATCGCCGCGCACCAGCCGTATTTGGCGAACGCTTCGGTGATGCGTTGTGACAACGCCCACGCGGCATTGCCCCACAGGTATTTGCTGTGGTCGGTGCCGTTGACGTCCTCGACGTAGTTGATGCCTTCCACGGGCGAGGTGTCCGGGCCATAAGGCAGGCGCAGGAGAAAGTGCGGCAGCACCAGCGAGACGTAGCGCGAATCTTCGCTCTCACGGAACGAGCGCCACTTGATCAGCTCCTGGCTCTCGAACACTTTAGACAGATCGCGCGGCACCGCCAGTTCGGTGAAGCTGTTCATGTCGAACAACCGGGGGCTGGCGGCGGCAATGAATGGCGCGTGCGCAGCGGCAGCGACGTTCGACAGTTTTTCCAGCAGGCCGATGTCCTGGGGGTGACGGCCGAAGGTGAAATCACCGACCAGCAGGCTGAAGGGATGGCCGCCGAAGGTGCCGTATTCCTCTTCGTAGATCTTTTTGAACAGGGCGCTCTGGTCGAATTCGACGGCTTTTTCCAGGTCGTTCTGCAGCTCTTTCTGGGTCACGTTGAGCAGGCGCAGTTTCAGCCGGGTGCTGGTTTCGGTGTTCTGCACCAGCATGTGCAGACCACGCCACGAGGCTTCGAGTTTTTGCAGATCGGGGTGGTGCAGCACCTCGTTGAGCTGGGCGCTGATCAGCTCGTCGATCTGGCTGATGCGGTCGTTGATCATCGCCACGGTGTCCTTGTCGATGGCCATGCCTTCGTCGAGCACCTGGGTGGCGAATTCCGCGAGCATGTCGCGGGCGTAATCCTGCTGACTGTCATCGTGGGCCATACGGCCGTCGAGAATGATCTGGTCGAGCAGGGAAAGTGTCTCGGTTGTACTGTCGCTGGCTTGGTTCTTGGCGGCGGCGGGCATGGCGAATTCTCCCCTCGGTTAAGTGGACGATCAGGCTTGCGGTTCGGCCGGCGCCTCGGCATCAGTTGCCGGGGTAGCGGTGTCTGGGCGGGCCGATTTGATTTCCTGCAAGCCTTCGGTATTGGCGATGACGTCGCGCAACAGCTTGTCCAGGTCATCGTTGCCGTCGAGTTTGGTCAACAGGTCACGCAGACGTTGGCGGGCCTCGAACAGGCGACGCAGCGGCGTGACTTGCTCCACTACCTTGACCGGGTCGAAGTCGTCGATGTGCTTGAAGTTGAGTTCGATGTTCAGCTTGCTGTCGTCGCCGCTGAGGGTGTTGTTGACCTGCAACGTGGCGCGCGGGGCGATCGAGGCGAGTACTTCGTTGAAGTTGTCGCGGTCGATTTCGGTAAAACGCCGCTCGGTCAGTTTCGCCAATGGCTCAAGGGGTTTGCCCGAGAGATCGGCGAGGATGCCGACCACCAATGGCAATTCCTTTTTCTCGATGGCGTTGCCGATTTCGACGTCGTAAGTGATTTGCACTCGGGGCGGGCGCACCCGGTCGAGCTTGTGCTGAGTACTTTCTGCCATGTCGGCGGACTCCGATGCGATGAGCGGGCGCAATGCATCGGGGTGGCCCGTTCATCGCTTTCCCTTGCTGGACCGTAGGTTAGAAAGGGTGGCAGATGAGCTGTCGTTCCTTTGACAAACCTTCTTGGATTCGGCTGTAGGAACCGAACTACCCAAGACGCTAGAACAGGTCTATAAAAATGCAAGCAAAAACATTTTTGGACACGGCCGAGAAAAGGAAAATTCATTTTGTGCGGACGATTTTTTGTAGCGTTTTTGTTGGTGCTTCTGGCGGGCTGTTCTTTCTTCGAGCCGACGGTGGACCTCGACAGCCTGACCCTCGACGTAGCCCCCAAGGCCAACGACGACACGCCGATTGCCGTGGATTTCATCGCCGTCAACGACCCTGATCTGCTCAAACAACTGTCCGGTATCAGCGCCAGTCAGTGGTTTGCCGAGCGCGAACAGTACCAGCGCGACTATCGTCAGTTGATGAGTGTGTGGGGGCTGGAGTTGGTGCCGGGGCAATTTATCGACCACCAACCCTTCCCGCTGGGGGGCAAGAAGGCGGCTGGACTTTTGGTCTTCGCCAGCTATAACACTCCCGGAGCGCACCGCTTGCGCCTCGATGATCAGCGTCAAGCGTGGCTGAAGTTCGACAGTCGCGAGATGAGCCTGGTCAGTCAGGAAAACTGAAACACACCGTCCGCCGCCGGATCGCGGCGAGGTCGAAGGGAGTCGTATGAGTTTGCTACCTGACGCGGTTTGCTGGCATGAAGGCATGCAATTGCTGCCGCAGCATTTTCAGTTGCAGGGGCTGCGGGCCGAAGCACTCGGCGCGCATCTGGCGCACGCATGTAACCCGTGGTTCTGGGGCGTCAGCCACATGGAATTTGACCCGTCGGCACTGAGCGCCGGCGTGGTGCGGGTGGTGTCGTTGCAAGGGACGATGCCCGACGGCTTGCCGGTGGATGTGCAGGCGGGTGTGGGCCCAGTGCTGGAGCTTGATGTCAGCGCGGCGATCAACGCCACTGACGACGCCACGGTCACTGTGTTCCTGGCGATCAGCCCGATGTGGCGCGCCGGACAATTGCTGCCGCTCAAGGGCCGTTTGCAATCGGTCGTCGGCGAGGCGCTGCCGGATCTCACCAGCGGCCAATTCCCTGAATCGATCACGGTGTGGCGACCCAATCCACGCCTGTGCACACAACTGAACAAAGCCGACTCGATCTGCCTGCCGCTGCTGAAAATCCGCAAGGAGGGCGGAGGCTTCCTGGCGCTGGGTTATACGCCGCCAACGCCGATCCTGTTGCCCGAATCTGTGCTCGGTCGACGCATCGCCGGGCTCTGCGCGCGGGCTCGGGAGAAGTGTCTGTTTCTGGGCGGGCGCTTGCGTCAGGCGCAACAGGCCGGCAATCAGGATGATGCGCTGGAAATCCGTCGGCAGTTGACCGCGCTATGGGCACGCTTGCCGGAAGTCGAAGGTTCGCTGAACAGCCGCATTGCCCAGCCGCAAAGGCTCTATGTGCAACTGCTCGGAATGGCCGGTGCATGGTCGGCGCTTGATCCGCTGGCGGGCGTGCCGGCGTTTGCACCGCTGGATTTTCTCGAATTGCAGCGCGGTTACGACGCGATGCTCCAGTGGCTGGAAAGCACCCTCGAACTGATCCGCGCCGGCTATCGCAGCCTGCCGTTCGAACGCAGCGAGCAGAGTTTTTCCATTCAGTTGCCCGATGAGCAACCGAGCCAGCGTCTGGTCATCGGTTTGCGCATGCCAAACGGCGCCAGCGAGCAAGCTGCGATTGACTGGTTGCGCGGCGCGATCATCGCCTCGGCACCACACATCTCGCTGCTCAGTCGCCAGCGCATGAGCGGTCTGCCTCATCAAGTGATGAACCGCAGCGAGCAAGTGGCCTACAGCGTGGGCGAGGACACGCGGCTGTTTGTCATCACTGCCGAAGGCGCGTGGTTCGACGCGCAACTGCCACTGGTGATCGCCGCCCCCGCCGCGAAGCTGACCAGCAGTCCGTGGCAAGTGGTGCTGTTTGTCGCCCAGAACAGCGAAAGTGCCTGATCACACAAGGAACGCCGTATGTCGCAAGGAAGTGCCGCAAGCCTGGGGTTGCAGGACGCACCGTTGAGCAGCGCGTTCCGGCAGACGTGGCAGCAATGGCAACAGGATTGGGTGCAATTGCCCAAGGACAGCGACGACGAAGCGGCGCTGGTGGAGACGGTGGTCGAGCTGTCGACGCAGGCGTCGCAACGGCTCTGGCGCACGGCGTATTCGCGGGTCGGTGATTCGGCGACGGATCAGGTCAAGGCACTGGTTTACGCGTTCGTTGCACTGGTCGATGAAACCCTGTTGTTTACGCCCTGGCCGGGGCAAGCGGCGTGGCAGGACAAACCGCTGGAGTCGCGGTTGTACGCCAGCCGTCAGGCGGGCGAGCAAGTGCCGGCGGCCATTCAAACCCTTCTCGATGAACAACAACCGACCACCCGCGATCTGGCCAACGTGTACTTGCAGTGCCTGATTCTCGGCTTCCACGGACGCCTGCGCGGTGAGCACAGTCAGGCGCAACGGGAGAAATGGCGGCTGGCCCTGTTCAACTTTGCCTGGCAGGACGAAGCCACGTATGACGATGTCAGCCAGCGACTGGTGCAACCTTCGTTGGCTGCACCGTTGCAGTTGCCCGTGCGCACCGCGCTGCCGGACGGCTTTCGTTTGGCGCTGGGTATTCTCGCGATGGTGTTGTTGCTGACTGGACTTGGCCAGTTCCTCTGGCGTGACATTCGTTCCGAGCTCGATCCGGTGCTGCAAATGACCGATTCAGTGGCCGCACCGGAGCAAAACTCATGAGCACCCTGACGATTGTCGCGTGGGTCGTCGCGCTGCTGGTGTTGCTGGTCATTGTTGCCGTGGCCGTGTGGTGGCTACGGACCCAGAGCGGCGCGGCGATCCGCAGTTTCTATGCGTCCGTGCGCCATATGGAGCAGGAGCAGGGCAGTCACGATCGTTATCAGATGCCGTGGATGTTGATGCTCGGCGATGAAACTCAAGGCACGCAATTGGTCACCGAGTGGCGATTGCAGCCGACCGATAAACCGGCGTGGTTTGGCCGCTGGTGGTCGGACCCCGAAGGCGCTGTGCTGGTGGTGCCGCAGGCGTTGTTTCTGCCGGACGACGGCATGCATTTGCAGCGCGGTGGCTGGTGGCGACTGCTCGGGTTGATCCTGCGCATGCGCAGCAAGCGGCCGCTGGACGGCGTGATCTGGACAGTGCCGGTCAGCCACCTGAGCAATCTTGAGCAGGCTGCCAGCCTTGGTCTGGCCGCACGCCGACGCTTTATCGATCTGCTGCAACGCTTTGGCTTGAGCGTGCCGGTGTACGTGATCGTCACGGGACTGGAAGAGTTGCCGGGGTTTCAGGAACTGATCAGCGCCTTGCCCGAGGAGGCCCGTGAACGCACCTTGGGCTGGTCGTCGCCCTACGCGCGCGATGCCGTGTGGCAAGGGCAGTGGAGTGATCAGGCGCTGGATCGAATCCACCGCGCCGTGGCTGAAGCAGTGATTGAAATCGGCACGTTGTCCGGGCAGTTGAGCGCCGACCTGTACGCCTTGCCGGAGCGTCTGGAGACGCTGCGCCGTGGACTTCAGAGCGTGCTCGAACCGGTTTTTCAGGGCAACGCGCAGGGCGAAGCGCCGTGTTTTCGCGGTGTGTATTTGACCGCCAATGAAGCTTCAGAGGACGCCAAGGACGGCTTTTGCGCGGATGACAGCGGCTTGCAGCAGAGCGTGTTCGTGCGCCAGTTGTGGCGTCAGCGTCTGGTCGGCGAACACGGACTGGCCCAAGGCGTGCCGCGTCTGTTGCGTTTGCGTCAGCGTTGGCAGCGGCTGACAGCCGGGGTGGCGTTGGTGGTCGGAGTGGTCTGGGCGGTGGCGATGCTGTGGGTCTGGCACCAGTCGGTCAAGGATGCCCACGAACTGGCGCGGCTGATGCAGGGCGCGCAAAAGAGTTACGTGGCGGTCACCGATGAGGCGCATCGGATTGAACCGACCCGGCGCAATGTGCAGAGTTTCTGGCGGGTGCTGGAGCGAGCACCGCAATGGCGCTACGTTTCGCTGGCATTTCCGTCCTCTTGGTTTTCATCCCTGGACACCCTGCTTGAGCAGGAGCTGTTCCGCTCAGCCCAGGGTCATATGCTCGTGCCGCTGCATGAACTGCTGGTCGCTGAACTGGCGAAAATCAAAACGATCCGCGCCACTGATCGGCGCAGCAGCATTGAAAGTGAAGACCCGGCGCAGTGGAAAAACTATCAAAAGGCCACGGATCTGGTGGACCGGGCATTGCGTCTGGAGCAGCAGAACCAATTGTTTGGCGAAGTGCAGAACAATCAGCGGGCACCGCTCGACGATCTGGTGCAACTGAGCAACAGCGCTCTATCACTGAACCTCAATGCCGCGACATTGCCCCATGCCGCGTATTACAACCGGTTGTTGGCGGCGGGTGATGGCGGCAATTTGCAGGCGTTGGATTTGAGCGTCGAGCAGCCGCTGATACTGAGCAACTTCAACGGGTTGATGGAGCTCTGGCTCAATCAGTATTTCCTTGCCGACAACTTTGTCAGCAAGGCCGGTTACCTCAAATTGCACCTGGAACAACTGGAGGCCGGCAGCGGCAACAGCCTCGGTGAACTGGAAGAACTGCGCGCACTGATTGATGGCCTGCAAGGGGCGATTTCCATGACCAACGCGGCGTGGGGGCGCGGCAAGGGCCAGGAACTGGTGCCCGGCTATCGCGCTTTTCTCGACAAGGTGCACAAGAGTTCATTGTTGGGGCCAACCGTGGAGCAACAACTGGAAAACCAGGCCAGCAAATTGCAGCAGAGTTTTCGTGACCAATGGATCGCCCGCGCAGGTTCACGGGACAACTTGCTGGTGCAGCAAGGGAGTGGACAACTGGCGCTGCAGGAACACGTGATCAAACTCGATAACGCCCTGCAGTCGCTATTCAAACGCGATTTTCTGGCGGTTGCCTTGCGCGCCAATCAAGACAATGTGGACATGCAAGGCCAGACCGTGGACGGCGATGACTTCAATCTATCGTTGAGCTATTTCGCCAGTTACAAAAGCTACGTGGCTGAAGAACTGCCTCGGATCCCACCGGCCTATCGCGGCGCGGTGTTGCAAGCCGCCGAAAACGCCGCCGCCCAGGCGATGTGGCTGGGCCTCAAGGATCACGACGACCGAACTCAATCGTACGCGGTGTTCAACGTGCGCGCCGAACAGGCCATGGCCCTGCAAAAAGCCTTTGTGGAACTGCGTCGCAGTGATCTGGCAGCACGTTTGCAAGGCGGGCTGAACCGCCGGGCGATGGCGCAGATCGTCAGTGGCCTGAATGAAATCAGCGACCAGCCACTGTTTGGCGGGCGCACTGAAGTCAGCCAGTGGGACGGCTCGAAAAACCTCGGTCTGCAACTGTACGGCGCCAGTGATGTGCAGGACTTGAAGCTGAGCCTCAAGCAGCAGTTCAACACCATGCTCGGCATCACCGAACGGCGCACCTCGGCGTTGCAATGGCTGATGACTCAACAGGGCAGTCTGTCGGCGCTGGATTACGAGCGGGTGACGCAGTTCAGCGCGCTCAACGACGACTTGCTCAAGTACAAGGATTCGAACCCGGCCAGCTCACCGGCGCAGATCGAGCAACTGGTCAGCCGCGACTTCATCGAGATGGATACCGCCTCGTGCGAACAAGTATTGCAGACCGCTAATGTTGCTCCCGGACGCAGCACGCTGGCGATGCGTGCCGTGGAACTGCAACAGTCCGCCATGCAGCGTTGCCAGTCCCTGCAACAGCAACAGGCCTCAGCGGCATGGAATGAACTGGCCAACTATTTCAATCAATACCTGGCCGATCGCTTTCCCTTCGCCAATGGTGTGCAAGCGCAGGATGCCGACCCGGCAAGGGTTCAGTATTTCCTCGACATCATCGACAAACGCTTGCCGGTGGCGCAGGCCGGACTCGTCCTGAGCCAGACACCGGAACGGCTGGCGGCGGAAGATTTTCTCAATCGCCTGAAGCAGGCGAGTGTCTGGCTCAAGCCGCTGTTCGTGCGCGACAAGAGCGGCATCCTCGGCGTTGAACTGGATGTGCGTTGGCGTACCGATCGTGATGATGAAAAGGGCGCCGATAAGGTGATTGCCTGGAGCCTGCTCGCCGGCCGTCAGGAGATCAACTACCCGGCAGCCGAGGAGCCGAATCTGCGCTGGAGGGTCGGCCAGCCTATTCGCCTGACCCTGCGCTGGGCGCGTAACGGCAAGGAACGTCCGGTCAACGATCCGCTGCAACCGAACCTGGTGGTGCGCGATCTGGAGGCAGGCTGGGAGTACGGCGGGCCGTGGTCGCTGCTGCGCCTGATGCGTGCGCATTTCTCGGTTCAGCGCCAGCCGAGCATGGATTACACCGATTTCCCGCTGGCCCTGCGTTTGCCGGTGACCGGGGCGCCCGACAGCGTTACCAGTGAATTCGCACGGATGTACGTGCGCCTGTCGTTGATGAGTCAGGGCTCGAAACTGCCGCTGTCGATTGCACCGTTGCCCACGCGCGCACCGCACTCACCGTTTCAGTTCACCGGCACGACGACGGCCGCCATTGAATCGCACAAGGAGGGATTGTGAATCTGCCATCGACCCCGTTGCCGGATCTGATTGATCAGTTGCTTGCGCCGATCAGCGCAGAAGCGCCGTGCGGCGTCGATCTGCGGTATGAACGCGAGTTCGACCAGTTGCGCGACCTGCGCCGCGAAGACGACGCCAGCCTGCCGACCGGCGTGTGGCAGTCGACGCTGAAGCGGGCGAATTGGCCGCAAGTCGAAAAGCTTACGACCGCATTGTTGCTGGAGCGCAGCAAGGATCTGATGCTCAGCGCCTGGCTCGGCGAGGCGTGGCTGCACCTGCAGGCGCTGGATGGTTTGCCCAACAGCCTGGCGCTGATTGCCGGTTTGTGTGAGCGTTTTCCCGAGCAGTTGCACCCGCAAGCCGAGGACGGCGACCAGTCATGGCGGGTGATTCCGCTGGAATGGCTGGTGCGTCGATACAGCGAGGTGTTGCTCACCCGGGTGCCGCTGTTCGGCAGTCGCAACAGCGACTTCGAGGCCTATACCCTTGAAGTCTGGCGGCGTTTGCAGGTTCAGCAGGTGCAGGCCAACGACAGCAAGGATGCCAAGACCTCGGTGCAAACCGCGCGCAATGAACAGAAGAAAATCAACGATCAGATCCGCGTTACGCCGCTGGCGTTCTGGCTACGCACCCAAGGCAATCTGCTGCTGAGCCTGCAACACCTGCAACGGCTCGACGCCTGGAGCGAGGCTTATCTGGGCGATCAAGGCCCGGGGTTACGCCCGTTGCAGGACATCATTGAAGCGCTGCTGACGCTGGTTCAGGAGTTTATGGCCATGCACCCACAACAACCGGCGTCGCCCGCGCCAATGCCCGACGTACCCGCCGCCGTGGCGCCATCCACTGAAGAAACGCCTGTGGCCCAGGTTTTTCGCGAACCGGCCAGCCGCGATGAGGCCTACCGCCAATTGCTGCTGATCGCCGAATACCTGGCGCGTACCGAGCCCCATAGCCCGGTGCCGTATCTCATCCGGCGCGCAGTGGAGTGGGGCAATAAACCGCTGAGCGAGTTGCTTGGCGAGTTGATCTCGGCAGATGCCGAGTCACGGCGTTTATGGACGTTGCTCGGGGTGCTTTAGTGCACGCGCAGATTGCTGGTTCTCGACGGCAGTTGAATCGGTGTGAGTACCGGTTGGCCTGAAAAGAACGCCATGAGGTTTTTGCCCACCAACTCGACGGTGCCTCGGGTGGCTTCCGGTGACAGACCGGCGACGTGTGGCGTGAGCAGCACATTGCTGAGGGCTTTCAGCGCCTCCGGCACCTGTGGTTCATGGTCGAATACATCCAGCGCGGCACCGGCGATTCGGCGTTGTTCAAGGGCCGTGATCAGGTCCGCCGTGGCGATTACGCTCGCCCGCGCGATATTGACGATGAAACCTTTGGGCCCCAGCGCATCGAGCACCGGGCGGGTTACCAGATGCTGAGTGCCGATGCCGCCGGGTGTGGCGACGATGAGAAAGTCAGACGCACGAGCCAATTCGGTCGGCGTCGAGCAGAACGCGTAAGGCACGTCACTGCGCACCTGACGGCTGTGATAGCTGATCTGCATGTCGAAACCCAGGCCTGCGCGTTTGGCAATCGCCATGCCCACAGATCCTAAGCCGAGAATCCCCAAATGTTTGCCGGCCAGCGACGGACGCATGATCTTCGGCCATTCACCCCGACGCACGGCAGCATCGCAACGTGGAATGTCGCGCACCAACGCCAGCAGCATGGCCATCGCGTGGTCAGCCACCGACGAGGCGTTGACCCCGGCGCCATTGGTCACAGTGATCCCGCGATCACTGGCGGCTTGCAAGTCGACGTGTTCGTAACCGGCACCAATCACCGTGATGATTTTCAGCGCGGGCAGGGCGGCGATTTCGTCGGCGGTCAGGCCCAAGGGGCCACGGGTGAGCACAGCGTCGATGCGGCCGCCATGGGTGGCGATTGCTTGAGCGCGTTCGGCGGGTGTCGGCGCCAGAATCAGGTGGAAGCCCTGATGTTCAAGAATCGGCAAATAGTCATTGATGGTTTCAACCAGTACCAGAACGGATGCGGGCATTGCGCGGCTCCTGTGATCGTCGGTGTCGAGGGCATCAAATGAGTTTCAGAGTGCTGATAGCAAGGCAGCATGGCAATGGTCGACATTCAAGCATGGGTGCTTTGATTCTGGACGGCTTCGCGCAAGAAGCAAGGGCCTCAGCACACCGGCTATCCAGTGCGCTCAAGGTTGGCGACTGATCGTGTTTGAGCGAGACGGTCAGCAGCCTCGTATCGACGCCGCAGTACGGCGCAGCGGCATCGATTCGCGAGGCGACCCGTCAGAATGTCACATCGGCACTGTTGATTAACCGTGCGAAGGCTGCACCGAGGGTTGCGTTGTGATGGTCGATGATGGCTTGGGCGGCCAACAGCGGAGTGTCCATGCAAGTGTGGGCATCGGCCACCAGCACGGGTTTGAGACCCAGATCGGCGGCGGCGCGACAGGTGCTGTCGATGCAGAACTGAGTCTTCATGCCTACGATGTAAAGCTCTCCGATTTTTTCGGTTTTGAGTTGTTGCGCCAGTTCAGTTCCGTGGAAGGCATTGGGGCGGGATTTGTCGAAGAGGATGTCGATTTCAGCGTCCAGTTCAAGCGCTGGCAGCAATTGCCAGAATGGGCTGCCCGCGGCAATCGGCGAACCTTGCGGGCCAGTGTGGCGCACGGCGAAGATCGGAACGTTTTGTTGACGCGCCTTTTTGATCAGGTGCTGGATGTTGGCGAGCACCCGTTCGCCGTCGTGGGGGTTTTCCGGACCCTGGAACAGACCGACCTGCATATCGATAATCAACAGTGCTGCGCACATGTGTTTCTCCTTGAGTGACAAAAGTTGCCGCACGGACGGGAGAAACAACAAGGCCCCGTCCATTGCTGGCGGGGCCTTGGGTTTGCTGCGCTGGGGTTACCTCAGGCACAAACACCACGACCCGCCGGTGGCGGTCGTGGTGGTACGGGTGAGGTGCAGCGCGCGAAGGTTCATGGGGCTGATCATGCTGGCCGTGTTGCCGGGCTGTCAATGACCGAATCAGGTGAAGTATTGAGCGACGCCGTTGCCGCATGCCCCGTTCTCTTTTTTGACTTCCGCCCGGTTGATGTACACGCCTTTGCGAGCAAGCCCGCGCACAGTTGTGCGCGATACACCCCACCATTAACTGATACTTTCAAACCTGAGTCGCACGTTGGTTACCTGCAATCTGTCAGATATTTCGTCAGCTTTTGTAGCTGATAAACGCAATTCTTGACTTCCGTTTAAAGACATCCGTAGTTACGTGCCAATGCCCACAAATTCTTGCGTCGTTGCCTACGCGTGCGCCAGAATCCGCCGGCTTGTGCGCCTGGAGGGCGGTCGGTAACTTGGTTCGCATCACTGATTTCCAGTGATCGGGCTTAGCGGCCCGGTTTGTTCTCGGTTGCATAAGTCTTATCTAGACGGGCATATGCCTGCGCTTGATGGTGGCTGTGCGCATGGCACCTTCGGGTGCGCCGGGTTTCGAGAACTTACCGGTCCGCTAACTTGCGCATAGCCGCCACCCTTTTGCTTAGCGGCGAGAGGGGAGGCGGCATTACCGGAGGTAAGTTCTCAATGTTCAAGGTAACGCCAAACCCGCCGAATCCCGATCCGGCATCCCCCTACGAATCCCCTGGCTCCAAGAAATTCCACGAAGCCGCCGAGCGCGCCCTCGACCACTACCTGGATCCGCCAACCGCCAAAGTCATGGCCGCGCCCTACGCACCCAATCGCCTGTACATGGCCAACCCCGCCGCCGGCAACGAACCCCTGCTGGCCGATGCGAGCGAAACCCTTGGTTCGGCCAACGTCATGCTCAACAACTTCGCCGCCCTGCTGGAAGGCACCCATCGCCAGACCGCATTAGGCATCGCCCAGAACGTGATGCTGGCTGAACTGGCGGTCAATCAGGTGCTCGATAATCTGGTGCCGACGGAATAAGCCAAACGCTGCGGCGGGGTCATTCGCCTCGCCGCAGTCTCTGTCATGGCTTTGTATGAGGCGGCCTACTCGACTCCCGGATTTTGCCTACGAAACCATCGGATCCATCGGCTTTCCGGCAAGCGATGAGCGCGAAATCATGAGGACACAAAGCAGTCTGAGCAGCCATTGCCAACAGCCAAGGAAGGCCAGTTTTGCATTTCACTTGGATTCATATTGGGTCGATCGGTCTGATCAAGTTTTTTCGGTCACATGCGGCACTGGAGCATGCCTAAAAACGACAGTTAACCTTTCCAGCGCCGACATATGTTTTGCCAAAAGCGACATCCAATAATCTGATCCGCACAACCATTGCTCAGCTAAGTCTTTGCTTCTGTTGATTTATCACGGAGAATCGCGCCCCTGTTTCGGCCGGAGCATGTCTGTCGGTTTTTTCCGACGCGTCCTGACCGAGTGGCAAGTGACCGGAATGCGGAGATCCGACCGGATGAATGAGCAGGCCAATAGCGTCAACGAACGCTATGAAGCAGCACCAGCCGAGCTGTCGAGCTGGAGTCGCCAGGACACCACCTGGATGTTGGGACTGTTTGGGACGGCGATTGGCGCCGGCACCCTGTTTTTGCCAATCAATGCAGGGCTGGGTGGCTTCTGGCCGCTGGTGATCCTCGCGCTGTTGGCTTTCCCGATGACGTTCTACGCACACCGTGGCCTGACCCGTTTTGTGCTCTCCGGTCGCGAAGGCGCCGACATCACTGAAGTGGTCGAGCAGCATTTCGGCATCAAGGCCGGGGCGCTGATCACATTGCTGTACTTTTTCGCCATCTTCCCGATTCTGCTGATCTACAGCGTCGGCCTGACCAACACGGTCGCCAGTTTCCTCGAACACCAACTGCACATTCCGCCGCCACCGCGCGTGATCCTGTCGTTTGTGCTGATCCTCGGCCTGCTGGCGGTGGTACGTTGCGGCGAGCAGGCGATCGTCAAGGCGATGAGCCTGATGGTTTACCCTTTTATCGTCGCGCTGCTGTTTCTGGCGGTGTACCTGATCCCGCACTGGAATGGCGGCATCCTCGCCACCGCTTCGCACGTGCCGGCGCCATCCGCGTTGCTGCATACGCTGTGGCTGGCCATTCCGGTGATGGTGTTCTCGTTCAACCACTCGCCGATCATTTCCGCGTTTGCGGTCGATCAGAAGCGTCGTTACGGCGTTCACGCACAAGAGCGCAGTTCGCAGATCCTGTCCCGCGCTCATGCGTTGATGGTGCTGATGGTGCTGTTCTTCGTGTTCAGTTGCGTGCTGACGCTGTCGCCCGCACAACTGGCTGAAGCGAAGGCGCAGAACCTGTCGATCCTGTCGTACCTGGCCAACCACTTCAGCAACCCGACCATCGCCTTCGCGGCGCCGTTGATTGCATTTGTGGCGATTTCCAAGTCGTTCCTCGGTCATTACATCGGTGCCAGCGAAGGTCTGAAAGGTCTGATCGTCAAGAGCGGCAAGCGTCCGGGTGCGAAGGCGCTGGATCGCATTGTGGCGGCGTTCATGCTGGTCATCTGCTGGATCGTGGCGACG
This sequence comes from Pseudomonas sp. NPDC087615, assembly GCF_044743445.1. NCBI lineage: Bacteria > Pseudomonadati > Pseudomonadota > Gammaproteobacteria > Pseudomonadales > Pseudomonadaceae > Pseudomonas > Pseudomonas sp. NPDC087615. The sequence continues at coordinate 71,917 of NZ_JBIUWM010000029.1, forward strand.
CTGAACCCGAGCATTCTGGGCATGATTGAAACCATCGGCGGCCCGGTGATTGCGGCCATTCTGTTCCTGATGCCGATGTACGCGATTCGTAAAGTGCCGGCGATGGCGCGCTATCGTGGGCAGGCGTCGAACGTGTTTGTCACGGCTGTGGGGCTGGTGGCGATTTCGGCGTTGATTTATTCGCTGACGGCGTAGGCCAAAGCGCCGGATACTCAGCTACAGTGGCCGCTGTGCGTGATGCGCACAGCGGCTTTTTTTCGTCTGGAGACAGTGGATTGTCGAGCGCCCCGCAACCTGTTGAACCCACCCACCGCTGGCAGGATGTACTCGCCGGCCTGTCGATTGCCGGGCTGCTGTTGCCTGAAGCCGTCGCGTATTCGACCATCGCCGCGCTGGCGCCGCAGGCCGGAGTCATCGCGCTGTTTGCCGGTTTGCTCTGTTACGGGTTGTTCGGCACCAGCCGCTTTGCGATTGTTTCGGCCACCTCGTCATCAGCGGCGGTGCTGGCGGCGGCGACGGCGACGCTGGCTGATGGTGATCCACAATTACGCTCGACCTTGGCGGTCGGCTTGGTGCTGGTCACCGGGGCGCTGTTTTTGCTGGCAGGGATCTTTCGTTTCGGCAGCGTCACCGCGTTCATCGCCAAACCGGTGTTGCGCGGATTTGCCTTTGGTCTGGCGCTGACGATCATTCTCAAACAGGTTGCCAGCGTCGTCGGCGTGCACCTGACCGACGCCAATCTGGTGCGCTTCGCCCCGCAACTGCTGGAGCAACTGCCGCAATGGAGCTGGCCGGCGGCTGGCGTCGCTGTTGTGGCATTGGTGTTGCTGGGGCTGTTCTCACGCTTTCCACGGGTGCCGGGTGGCTTGCTGGTGGTGGTGATCGGCATTGTGGCCGGGCAATGGCTGAACCTGCCGGCGTATGGCGTGAAGATGATCGGACTCATCGATCTGAGCCTGGAAGTGCCGAATCTGCCAGTGCTGCCATTTGCTGATTGGCTGCGGTTGGGGGAGGTGGGGTTTGCGCTGGTGATGATTCTGTATGCGGAGTCTTACGGCTCGATCAGTTCGTTTGCGCTCAAGCATGGTGACCGGGTGACTTCCAATCGCGATTTGCTGGTATTGGGGGCGTCGAACCTGTTGTCCGGGTTGTTTCATGGCATGCCGGCAGGGGCGGGGTATTCGGCGACGTCGGCGAATGAGGAGGCGGGTGCGACTTCACGGTGGGCCGGTGGGGTTGCGGCATTGGTGGTGTTGCTGATCGTGCTGACGGTGTTGCCGTGGATCGCCCTGACGCCGGAGCCGATTCTTGCCGCCATCGTCATGCATGCGCTGGGCAGAGGCTTGAGCTTGCAGCCGCTGGGGCGCTACTTCATTTGGCGCCGGGATCGGGTATTGGTGCTCTGCGCTGTGGGCGCGGTGCTGGTATTGGGCGTGCTGGACGGTTTGCTGGTGTCGGTGGCGATCAGTGTATTGCTGATGCTCAAGCAGATGTCGGCGGCGGATATTCAGGTACTCGGGCGGATTGACGGTGGGCATGACTTTGTCGACTTGCAGCGCCATCCGATTGCTCAGGCCGAGCCAGGGGTGCTGATCATCCGACCGAGCGAGGCGTTGTTCTTTGCCAATGTCGAACGGATTCTCGGGGCAGCGTTGCATTTGGTCCGCCATTCGCCGGTGCCGGTGCACACGGTGATCCTCAGTCTGGAGGAAACGCCCAACCTGGATGGCACCAGCATCGAGGCCATGCAGGAGTTTTTTCTGCGGGTGGATCAGGAGGGTAAACGACTGATACTGGCGCGGCTCAAGCATGAGGCCAAGAGTGCCTTGGCGAAGCTGCCAGAGGTCGCTGCCAATGGCGTGATCCTCAGCGGGCTAAGCGTCGATGGCGCTGTCCAGCAAGCCCAAATCCACGGGTAATTTGAGTTCAGTTGCTTTGGGCATAAAAAAACGCCGCTCATCTCACGATGGGCGGCGTTTTTCATTGCGTTGCAGCGTTAGGCTTGAACGACCGGGATGTTGGCGTTCGCAGCAGCTTCACGGAACTCGGCAATTTGGTCGAAGGACAGGTAGCGGTAGATATCGGCCGCCATGCTGTCGATCTTGCCAGCGTATTCCATGTACTCCTCGACGGTCGGCAGGCGACCCAGGATCGAAGCAACGGACGCCAGCTCGGCCGAAGCCAGGTAGACGTTCGCGCCGTCGCCCAGACGGTTCGGGAAGTTACGGGTCGAAGTCGACACCACGGTGCTGTTCGGCTCAACGCGTGCCTGGTTACCCATGCACAGCGAGCAGCCTGGCATTTCCATGCGAGCGCCAGCCTTGCCGTAGATGCCGTAGTAGCCTTCTTCGGTCAGTTGGTGAGAGTCCATTTTTGTCGGCGGCGACAGCCACAGACGGGTTGGCAGCTGACCCTTGACCTGATCCAGCAGTTT